>CAZLPK010000015.1:0-38423 GCA_964561375.1 uncultured Novosphingobium sp. | reverse complement strand
GCACGGGCTTCACGCACCCAGCAGCGAATTTCCAGACATCAAGTTACACCACCTTCGTTCGCGTCATAGTGTTGCCGCAAAGGGGGCAACGGGCTAACCCTGCCAGCATATTGGTTATGGGTTTGGCAGCATGACGGCCACGGGAGCGAGAGTGCTTCCCTGCCCTGAATGCTTGAACATCCTGCCATAACTCATTGCTGATAGCTGGCGGAAAATAACCCTCTTGCTTGGCCTCAGGCTTACGCAGCTTCCTGCCCTCAATGCGCTCTATGCTATGAGCCGTGAACGTCCCTACGACAGCCTCACTCTCAAGGATTTTCTTGATATAGGAGCGATGCCAGTAATTAGCCCGCCCCCATGGCTGGACGCCTTCAAGGTTTAGCCTTGCTGCAATTTGGTGTTGCCCAGTGCCGTCTAAGGTCTCGCGGAATATGCGCTCCACAATCGCTTGCCGGTCAGGGAGTAGGATGAATTGCCCGCTTTCCCGATCTAGCTTTAGCCATGCCGGGGCCTTGCTAGTGAGTGGCTTGGAGCCGAGACTCCCCCGTTTGCTGCTCCATACCTCCTTAAGCCTTCTTTGCTTTGTCGCGCTCTCCTCATTCGCCCGCATAAAGGTGAGAATGGAGAAGATAAGCGCCATCGGGTCCCTCTCCATGCTTTCGCGGGAGTACTCGCGCTCATCTATGAGGGTAACGACAGTGACCCCCAGGTCCGCAATGTCCTCTAAGACTCGAAAGGCCCTACGCGCACTTTGTCGGCTGATCCGGTCTAGGCTTTCTACGAGAAGGTAACTGCCAGCCGGGACTTCCCCCGACTCAACCGCCTCCCTGAAATAGGCCAGCATCCCGGTCTCTGCATTCTCGCCCCGAAACCCTGAGACGCCTAAATCGTGGAGCGTTAGGGTGTCATCCAGCACTAAGCCTTTCCGGGCAGCGTAGTCCGCCGCAAGCTGCGTTTGACGCCTAAAGCTATCCCCCTTTTGCTGCTCAGGGGTTGAAAAGCGTAGGTAGCTGTAGGCTTTTGGCTTTGGCGTGTCAGGGAGAGCTAGAGGCATAGGACTTCCTCTCAAGTTAGGGTCCTCTAGTCAATAACGTGCTGATGAGCGGCCCTCCCGGTGCGGGCAAGAGCCTGCTGGCAAGTTGTCTGCCCGGCATCCTCCCGCCGCTTACTCCGGCCGAAGCGCTGGAGGTTTCGATGGTGGCATCGGTGGCTGGCACGCTGGAGGACGGACGAATCAGTCGCACTCGCCCGTTCCGTTCGCCGCACCATTCCGCTTCGATGGCGGCGTTGACCGGGGGCGGGCTGCGGGTCAGGCCGGGGGAAGTCAGTCTTGCCCATCTCGGCGTGCTGTTTCTGGACGAATTGCCCGAATTCCAGCGCGCGGTGCTCGATTCGCTGCGTCAGCCGCTGGAGACCGGGGTGGTCGATGTAGCGCGGGCCAATGCGCACGTGACCTTTCCGGCGCGGGTCCAGTTGATCGCGGCGATGAACCCATGTCGCTGCGGGCATCTGGGCGATCCGGCGCTGGCCTGTTCGCGCGCGCCGAAATGTGCGGCGGATTACCAGTCAAAGGTCTCGGGACCGATGCTGGACCGGATTGACCTGCACGTCGAAGTCGACCCGGTCAGTGCCGCCGATCTGGCCCTGCCGCCACCGCGTGAAGGCAGCGCCGAGGTGGCCGCACGGGTCGCAGCGGCGCGGCAGCGCCAGACGCAGCGGCTGGAGGGGACCAGCAAGCGCAGCAATGCCGAACTGGATGGCGACTTGCTGGAGCGTTATGCCACGCCGGACGAGGCCGGGCGCAAGCTGCTGATGCAGGCGGCAGAGGCGATGCGCCTGTCTGCCCGCAGCTATACCCGGATGCTGCGCGTGGCGCGGACCATTGCCGATCTGGCCGGGGTGGAACAGGTCGGCCGCATCCACGTGGCCGAAGCGCTGAGTTATCGCCGGGTCGCGCCCCGGGCCTAAAGCAGCACGTTAAGCTGCGGGCGCAGCGGTTCGTCTTCCTGCTTTACAAGCACCGGCTTGCCGACATCGGCCCGGCGCCGCCATTCCATTTCGCGCGGGCCAAGGCGGCGGCCATCGTGCGCGTAGATACCGATCTGGGCAATGGGCAGGCCGTCGCGGTTGTCGCATAGCACCGGGTTGCTCGGCACGCCGCAGCCGTATTTCTCGCCCCACTGACGCAGGGCCAGCATGGCGGGCAGCAGGTCGAGCCCCTTTTCGGTCAGGCGGTATTCGATCTTGCGGCGGTCGTCCGGCAAGGGTTCCCGCTTCATGATGCCGTTTTCGACCAGCCGGGCGAGCCGATTCGACAGGATGTTGCGGGCAATGCCCAGCGCAGCGAGGTACTCTTCAAAGTGATAGAGCCCGTTGAACGCGGCGCGCAGGATCATGAAGCTCCAGCGTTCGCCCATGACTTCCAGCGCGGCAGGAAGGCCGCAATTTTGCATATCGTTCAAAGGCTCGTGAAGCTTGTCCATTAATCCATTCCCCATGCCCGCTGCCTTCTAACGCAAGGGCGCTTCCGGTCCGACAAAAAAATCTTTGCTGCACTGCACAGTTTCTAGTTGCAACTTAATTTGACCGCACCTAGTTGGCGCGCCAGCAACGCGACTCGACTATCCCCTCCCAGGACCTCGTCGATCTCTGCGTGCAGATCCAAGGGGAATACCAATGACTGCCATCACCATGCGTAATATCGTTCTGGCTGGCCTCGCGCTGTTCGGCACCGTCGCCAGCTTTTCCGCCACCGTTTCGCCGGCTCAGGCCGCTCCGGCCCGTTACACCGCCAAGCTTTCGACTGCAGTTGCCGCTCCGGCGCGCAAGGTCGTGAACGGTGTGATCTGGAACTGCAACGGCGACACCTGCACCGGCCCGGTTGACGGTGCCCGTCCGCTCAACACCTGCGCCAAGGTCGTCAAGGCTTTCGGTCCGGTCGCCAGCTTCACTGGCCCGAAGGGTGAACTGAGCGCTGAAGATCTTCAGACCTGCAACGCTGCCTGACGCGTTGAGCCCGCAAGGGCTCGAAGGGCCGCCACCCGGCCCCAGGGAAACCCCAAAATGTCCCTCGCCCCACAAAGGCGGGGGACTTTTTTTATGGGTGCCTGTCCGAAGGGATGATCAGCCGAGCAGGCCGCGCGCGGTCAGGTCGGCTTCCAGTTCAGTCGCATTGCGGAAGTGGTGTGCATGCCAGCCGCATTGCTGCGCGGCCAAGACGTTCTGTTCGTTATCGTCCACGAACAGCATGGCACTGCCGGGCAGGCCAAAGCGCGTTTCGGCCAGGGCGTAGATCGCCGGATCGGGCTTCGCCAGTTTCTCCACCCCGGAAATCACGATGTCGCGGAACCGCTCCAGCACGGGAAAGCGCGGGGCAAAGTCGGGCCAGAATTCTTCACCGAAATTGGTGATCGCGAACAGCGGCGTACCGCGCGCGTCAAGCTGCTCCACCAATTGCCGCGTTCCCGGCACTTCGCCCGGGATCGATTCGTTGAAGTGGCTGGCATAGCGGCGGATCAGCAATTCGTGCTGCGGATATTCGGCAATCCGTTCCGGCACCATTTCCGCCAGGGGCCGCCCTGCGTCATGCTGGAAATGCCATTCCGGCGTGACGACATTGGTCACGAACCAGTCCCGCTCTGCCGGGTCGGAAAGCAGATCGCGATAGATCAGGCGCAGGTCCCATTCGACCAGCACTTTGCCGATATCGAATACGACCGCTTCGATACGCCCAGCCATCCCGCGATTCCTTGAACTGCGTCAGCCTAAACAGCTTCGGCCCGCACCCCTGAGAGGAGGCGGGCCGTTAACTTTAGTGGGCCAGCCGGTTTCGGCCTGCCCAGACCAGAGGACTTAGCCCTGGCGCGCCTTGAAGCGACGGTTGGTCTTGTTGATCACGTAGGTCCGGCCACGACGGCGGATCACGCGGTTGTCCCGGTGGCGGTCCTTGAGCGACTTGAGGCTGTTGCGAATCTTCATGATGTCCTCGGGTGCGGGCTATGCCGCTGGAAATTGAAGCCGCGCCGTTACGGGTGACTCGATACGAAGTCAAGCGCAGGGGGCGCAATTCTGCCTAATCGGGCTGAATCTCGCTCAACTTGCGCTACCATTGCAGGGCATGGGCCACGATCGTGTCGAGATCGGCATATTTCGGCACCCAGGGCAGGGTGCTCATGATCCGGCGATTGTCGGATATGAGCGAATCGGGATCGCCCGGACGGCGCGGGCTGATCAGGCGGGTAATTTGCTGGTTGGTGACCCGGTCGACCGCGTCCAGCACTTCCAGCACCGAATAGCCCCGGCCATAGCCGCAATTCATCGTCAGCGATTGCTGCGGCTGGGCGATCAGCGCCTCCAGCGCGAGGACATGGGCCTGGGCTAGGTCGCTGACATGAATATAGTCGCGCAGGCCGGTGCCATCGGGCGTGGCATAGTCGGTGCCGAACACTTCCACCCTGTCACGCTTACCCAGCGCCGCTTCGACCGCGACCTTGATCAGATGGGTGGCGCCAGTGGTCGATTGGCCGCTGCGGCCCTGCGGATCGGCTCCGGCAACGTTGAAATAGCGCAGCACGCAATAGTTGAGCGAATGGGCTGCCGCCGTGTCGCGCAGCATATGTTCGATCATCAGTTTCGACATGCCATAGGGATTGACCGGAACCTGCGGCGTATCCTCATGGATCGGCGAGACTTCAGGGACGCCATAGGTCGAGGCGGTCGAACTGAAGATGAAATGCGGCACGCCGTGCGCCACCGCACTGGCGATCAGGGCGCGGGTCTTGGCCGTGTTGTTGTGGTAATACTTCAGCGGATCGTAGACCGATTCCGGGACGAGGACTGAACCGGCGAAATGCATGATCGCGCCGATTCGGTGTTCAGCCATGATCCGGGCGAGCAGCGCGTTGTCTTCAATATCGCCCTGATAGAACGGCACGTCCTGCGGCACGGCAAAGCGAAAGCCGGTGACGAGATTGTCGATCACGGCGACCGGCCAGCCTGCATCCTGCAAGGCAAGGACTGCATGGCTGCCGACATAGCCTGCGCCGCCAGTGACAAGGATGGTGAATTTGCTCACCCGACGGGACTTGCCCATGACCCGGCAGCGATCAAGCGGTTAATCGCAAAACGGGCCTGTGCCGTGTCTGTGCCGCGCCAAGAAGGCTTGCATCGCACTGGCAAGGGAACCACATGGTCCGTCCAACCCAAGGAAAGAGGGCAAGGCGATGAAGTTGATGCGAATCGCGGTACTGGCTGCCGGGCTGGCCCTGCTTTCCGGCTGCGTGACGCCGGTCGGGCCGGTGCAGGTGACCCGATTCCACACCGGTGATCTCAGCCAGCTGGGCAAAGGCACGATTGCGGTAGAACCTGCTCCGGGCACGGATGCCAATTCGCTGGAGTGGCAGACCTATCGCGGCGCCGTGCTGCATGAATTGCAGCGTATCGGTTATGCTGAGGCCGCACCGGGCGGCGGGGCGCAGTTTGCGCAGGTTCGGTTGACCCGCACAACCTTGCAGCCTCAGGGTGGCAGAAGCCCGGTCAGCGTCGGGGTCGGCGGCTCGACCGGCTCTTATGGTTCCGGCCTTGGCGTAGGGGTGGGAATCAACCTTTCGCCCAAGCCCAAGGCGAAGGTCGATACCGAACTGGCCGTTTCGATCCGTGAGCGGGCAAGCGGCAAGGTCTTGTGGGAAGGGCGGGCCGAATTCACGGTCGGTTCCGGCTCGCCGCTGGCAACAACCGCTCTGGGCGCGCCCAAGATGGCCGAGGCGCTGTTCCTCAATTTTCCGGGCAATTCAGGCGAGACGATTGAAGTCAAATGAGTGATATCCTGATCGATGCGGCATTCGATGCCGGCAATATCGAAGTCCTTTCCATTGACGGCGCAACGGCCCGGCTGGCGATCCGCAAGGACCACCTCTCGGACTTTTACCAGTGGTTCCATTTCCGTGTGGCGAACTGTGCCGGGCGGGAACTGGTGCTGAAGATCACCGGGCTGGAAGGATCAGCCTACCCCGGCGGCTGGCCCGGCTATCGCGCCGCGGTAAGCGAGGACCGCGAGTTCTGGGGCCGGGCGGACTCATCCTACGACAAGGCGGAAGATGGCGGCACCCTGACCATTCGCTATCGCCCGAGCGGCAGCATCGCCTGGTTTGCCTATTTCGCGCCCTATTCTATGGAGCGGCATCACGATCTCGTCTCTGGCGCGGCGCTGGCAGAGGGCGTAACGCACCGCGTGCTGGGCTACAGCCTTGATGGACAAGCGATCGACTGCCTCGATCTGGGTGAGGGTGAACGGCAGGTCTGGCTCTATGCGCGCCAGCATCCGGGCGAATCGATGGCCGAATGGTGGATGGAAGGGGCAATCGACTGCCTGACCGATCCGGCCGATCCGATTGGTCGCAAACTGCGCCAGCTATGCCGGTTCCACATCGTGCCCAATGCCAACCCGGACGGTTCGCGCCGGGGGCACCTGCGCACCAATGCGGCGGGCATCAATCTCAACCGTGAATGGGACATGCCCAGCGCAGAGAAATCACCCGAAGTGCTGGCGATCCGCAATGCCATGGACGAGAGCGGCGTTGATTTCGCTATGGACGTCCACGGGGACGAGGCGATTGCGGCCGTGTTCCTTGCCGGTTTCGAGGGCATCCCGTCGTGGAGCGAGGAATTGCAGGGCGGGTTTGATCGCTACAAGGCGATTCTTGCGCGTCGCACACCGGATTTCCAGACGCGGCTGGGCTATCCGGTGGCGGGCAAGGGCAAGGCCAACCTGACCATGTCGACCAACCAGTTGGCCGAACGCTTTGGCGCGGTCAGCATGACGCTGGAAATGCCGTTCAAGGACAACGATGACTTGCCCTGTGTGGCGCAGGGGTGGAGCGCGGAGCGCAGCGCCATTCTGGGCCGCGACTGCATGGGGGCATTGCTGGAGTGGCTGGAGGGCTGAGTCTTCAGTCCAGGCTGGCCGGGCCGAAAGCGTGCGGCAGCAGGTCTGACAGGTGCAGTTCGGTGACGCTGTCTTCGCTGGCGCACCACACGACCGGATCGCTGCCGCCCAGCGCGGCCACTTCGTTGAGCATTTGGCGGCAACGCCCGCACGGCGTCACCGGATCGCCCGCGCCGACTGCGCCAGCCTTGCCGCCGATCACCGCGACGGCTTCCAGTTTGCCGCGCCAGTTCTCGCTCAGCACCTTGCCGACTGCGACCGTTTCCGCGCAGAGCGTCAGGCCATAGCTGGCATTTTCAACATTGGCGCCAGTCACCACGCTGCCATCGGCAAAGCCCAGCGCCGCGCCGACGTGGAAATTGGAATAGGGCGCATAGGCGCCGCCTGCCGCTTTACGCGCTGCGTCGATCAGGCTGTCGCGGGTCCAGCTCATCGTTGCACCACCACCCAGCGCAGCGGCATTTGCGCGGCTTCACTGCTATACATCGTATTGGCGCTCCACATGGTCCAGGGCCGTCCGGCATAGTCGGGCTGCAGCCGGGTACGCACCAGCCACAGGTTGCGGTCCAGCGCCGCGCCAAGGTGATAGCGGGCCTCGAAAGTGCTGGATACCTTCAGGATCGTCGCCTTGCCGGTGTGAGTCTCGATCTGGTTGAGGAAGGTCATCAATTCGCTTTCCACCGCCGCATCGCTGACCTTTACCGGGCAGGCATCGGCTAGCATGTCGAGATCGACCGCAGGCGGCAGCATGGACCGGTCACGCGGGACGACCGTGACGAAATTGGCTGCCTGCTTTTCCGCCGGTTGACACGGATCATAACGATGCACCGCGCCGACTTGCAGCTGGGCCGCGCGGGCCTCTTCCAGGTTTTTCACGAAGGCGGGATCGCGGGCAAAGGCGCTGGCCGAGGCGTCGAGATAGGCAAAGTTTGCGCCGGTGACCTTCAGTGCCTTGAAGTCGACCGGCCCATCCTCGCCTGAAATCTCGACCCCCTGCATCGGGAATTCCAGCTTGCTGGGCCGCCAGTGGCGCAGGTCCCACCAGCCCCAGACCCCGGCGACGATGGCAAACAGCATCACCGCGCCGATCAGGCGCAGGGTCCAGCGATTGGATTTTCGGCTAGCCATGTGATGAAGCGACCCCGTTCGAAGAATTGCAGCAGGTCAGCCCCTGATATGCAGTACGCAGATTAGCGTAAAGAGGCGGCGAGCCGTGGCGAAGTCCGTCTCGATCTTGCCCTCAAGGCGTTCCAGCAGCATTTCCGCTGCTTCGTTGTGGACACCGCGCCGGGCCATGTCGATGGTTTCGATTTCGGCCGCCGTGGCCTTGCGGATCGCCTGATAATACGAATCGCAGATCGCGAAATATTCGCGGATCGGGCGGCGGAACCGACCCAGGCCAAGAATCAGCGTTTCCAGCGGGCCGCCCGCTTCGTCCGATACTTCCAGCGAAAGGCGGCCGTCATCGACTGCCAGTTTGAGCCGGTAAGGCCCCTGATGCCCGGCTTCCCAGGCGCGCAAGGGCTTGAACGTATTCTCTTCGATCAGGTCGAAAATGGCGATGCGACGCTCTTGTTCGATATCCGCGTTGCGCCACAGAATGGTCGCCTCGTCGAGTTCGATATGAATGATGCGCGGGTCCGCCATGGGGCGCGCTTTTCGCAGATGCGAAATTGCGGGGCAAGTGTGTCCGCACCATCCACAGCCTGTGGATGAATTGAGCGCGATCTCCCGCTTGCACCTGAACCCAGCCCGGCGCATTGAACAGCGCTTATGGCCGAACCGATCCCCTTTGCCCGTCCCGATGAAACCGCCGCCCGCGCCCTGCCTTCCAACGTTGAGGCAGAGGCCGCGTTTCTGGGCGCGGTGCTGATCGATAACCGGGTGCTGGAAGAACTGGTTACGCCGCTGAAGCCGGACCACTTTTTCGAGCCGATTCACGCCCGGATCTATGACCGGATCATGCAGCTGCTCGATCGCAAGGCCGTGGTCACCCCGGTCACGCTCAAGCCCTATTTCGAAGCGGACGAGGCGCTGAAGGAACTGGGCGGCGCGTCCTATCTGGCGCGGCTGACGGCGGACGGGCAGGGCCTGCTTGCCCCGCGCGAACTGGCCGAGCAGATCTATGACCTGGCCCTGCTACGCGAACTGGTTTCGGTAGGCCGCAATCTGGTCAATTCCGCGCTCGACACGTCGGAACGGGTCGAGCCGATGGAGCAGATCTCCGAAGCCGAAGCCGCGCTCTACCGCGTGTCCGAAGGGGCCTCGGTCGGCAATGAGGCGCAGTCGTTCCGCGCGTCCAGCCTGACCGCGATCACCCAGATCGAAAAGGCACTGGCCTCGGGCGGGCACATCTCGGGCCTGACCACCGGTCTGGATGACCTCAATGCCAAGATCGGCGGCCTGCACGATTCCGACTTGATCATCCTGGCCGGCCGTCCGGCCATGGGGAAGACGTCGCTGGCCACCAACATCGCCTTCAACTGCGCCGAGCGTTACCTGCGCGACATGCAGGACGGGATCGATCCGTCCAAGTCGGTCGGTGCGCCCACGGCCTTCTTCAGCCTGGAAATGAGCGCGGACCAGCTGGCCACCCGTATCCTTGCCGAACAGGCTGAAATCAGCAGCGAACGGCTGCGCATGGGCAAGATCAGCCGCGAGGATTTCCAGCGCATTTCCTTTGCCAGCCAGCGTCTGGCCGAATTGCCGCTCTACATCGACGACACCCCGGCCCTTTCGATTGCCGCGCTGCGCACCCGCGCCCGCCGTTTGAAGCGCAAGCACAACATCGGCCTGATCGTGATCGACTACCTGCAGCTGTTGCAGGGTTCGGGCCGCGCCAATGACAACCGCGTCAACGAAATCTCGGAAATCAGCCGCGGCCTGAAAACGCTGGCCAAGGAACTGGCGGTTCCGGTGATCGCCCTGTCGCAGCTGTCCCGTGCGGTGGAAAGCCGTGAGGACAAGCGCCCGCAGCTGGCCGACCTGCGCGAATCCGGCTCGATCGAGCAGGACGCCGATATGGTCTGGTTCATCTTCCGCGAGGAATATTACCACAACGCCAGCAAGCCGGACGAGCCGAGCGAAACCAGCACGCCCGATGCCATTGCCAAGTACGATACCTGGATGCAGCGCCACCTTGAGGTGGTGAACAAGGCGACTGTCATCATCGCCAAGCAGCGCCACGGTTCGACTGGTAACGTCCAGCTGCTGTTCCAGAGCGAGTTCACCAAGTTCGGCAACCTTGCCCCCGATTCGCGCGGATACGCTGCTTACGAATAATCGTTATATAACAAAGACCTATACGAATATTCCTTGACTTGCGTTTTTCGGGCCGTGTAGCAGCGGATTTCTCCCGTTTTTTGAGTGATTGGAGTGCCCGAATGGCGCGCGTTACCGTTGAAGATTGTGTCGACAAGATCCCGAACCGTTTCGACCTTGTCCTGATGGCCGCACAGCGTGCGCGCGAGATTTCCGGCGGTGCGGAACTGACCATCGAACGCGACCGTGACAAAAACCCGGTCGTCGCCCTGCGCGAAATCGCGGAGCAGACCGTGCGTCCCGAAAACCTCAAGGAATCGGTCATCAGCTCGCTGCAGCGAGTCCTGCCGGACGACGATGACGAGATCGATGAAATCGGTTCGCTCAGCCAGTCGGCCGAAGCCCTGCGCATCACTGCCGCGGCTCCGGTGCGCAACACCTCGATCGGTGGCGATTACGAAGGCTAACCCGGTTTCTCCTCCCCGCCTGGCGGGGAGGTGGCACACGCATCGTGTGTGACGGAGGGGGCTATCGACCAGGCGCTCGCCTTTGGGCTGGTGCCAGGTCGATAGCCCCCTCCACCGCTTTCAGCGGTCCCCCTCCCCAAAGCGGGGAGGCGTTAATTGCAGGGATAGGTGCGGACGAAGAAATCGCCCATTGCCTGTTTCATGCTGGTGCGCGGACGGCTGGCTTCGGGATAGGTCCGCAAGAAGTTGAGCAGCTGGTCCGAATTGACCTTCGCGCCTTTGGGCGGGCAGCTCGACGGACGGCCTGCCTCCCGTTCTGTATGGAGCCGCGCGCGATAGTGGGCTCCCGCTGCTTCGCCCTCGCTTTTAAGCGTCTTGAAGTCTGACGAGAACAAGGCCATCGCGCCCTTGGCACGCAGCGCGTCGGCCTTGGCGAGGAAGGTTGCGACATTCATGTCGCCCGGATTGGCCATGACCGGCGTAGAGACCAACAGGCCGGCGATCGTGGCCAGGCATATGCGCTTCATCGAATTGTCTCCCCCCGTTGCATGCCGCAGTCTTGACCGCGCCGATCTTGCCAGACCATGAACCCCAATCGAGGGGAGAAGTCCATGAGCAATGGCGAGATCATCGGAGACATCGCGCAAGGCACCTTGCTGGCCCGCGTCGCCGAGCCGGGGCATGGCGAAGCGCTGGCCGATGGGCATACGCAGGAACAGGCTTGCCTGAACTGCGGCACGGCCCTGATTGGCAGCCATTGCCATGAATGCGGGCAAGCGGCCCACGTCCATCGCACGATCGGGGCTTTTTTCCACGATCTGCTGCATGGCGTGTTCCATTTCGAAGGGAAGGTCTGGCGCACGATCCCGCTGCTGATCTGGCACCCGGGGCAGCTGACCCGCGAATATATCGCCGGGCGGCGGGCAAGCTATGTCAGCCCGATTGCCCTGTTCCTGTTCGTGGTCTTCCTCAGCTTTGCGACATTCAACGCGCTGGGCAGCCCGGTCGATTTCAACAACAAGGCTGCGCCTGGGCAGGCCTCTGGCAGCATGGCCGATGTCGAAGCAGAGGCGCGGGCCAGCAAGTTGCCGGAGAAGGTTGCGGTCAATGGAATTTCTAGCAAGCAGGCCGCAGCGCAGCTGGAACAGGCGTGGCAACACGTCCGCGAAAATCCCGAACTGACCGCCTACAAGCTGCAGACCAGCGCCTACAAATATGCCTGGCTGGTGATCCCGCTATCGGTGCCGTTCGTCTGGCTGCTGTTCCCGTTCAGCCGTCGCTTTCACATGTATGACCACACCGTATTCGTGACCTATTCGGTCAGCTTCCAGCTGTTGCTGATTGCAGTGGTGGGAGCGATGATGGCGTGGGACATCGGCGGCTTCATGCCGGTCCTGCTGCTCGCCTACGTCCCGTTCCACATGTACCGACAGGCGCGTGAGGCCTATGGCCTCAGTCGCTTTGGCGCATGGTGGCGGACGTGGTTCCTTGCCACATTTGCTGTGGTGGTGCTCACCATGTTTACCGTCGGCATCGCGCTTTACGCTGCCGCCTGACGGCAGGGGGCGTCAGGCCCCCTGCGTCGCCGTGGCGGCAAAGCGCTTGCCGGCCTTGGGAATAGCCGAGCCCTTGGTCGGCGGAACCACCGAGGGGCCGGTAGGATCGACCGGGCGGTCGATCTTGCCATTCTGCAGCAGCTCCTGAATTTCGTCGCCCGTGAGGGTTTCGTATTCCAGCAGTGCCTGAGCCAGCAGGTGCAGCTTGTCCTCATGCGTCTTGAGGATTTCCTTGGCGCGCTTGTGCCCGCCTTCGACCAGAGCGCGGATTTCGGCGTCGATCAGCTTGTTGGTTTCAGCCGACATCATGGTCCGGGCCGAACCGCCATAGCCAAGGTAGCCTTCCTGCGTTTCTTCGTACTGCAGCGGCCCCAGCTTGTCCGACATGCCCCAGCGAGTCACCATCGAGCGGGCGAGCGAAGTGGCGTGCTGGATGTCCGACGATGCGCCGGACGAGACCTTGTCATGCCCGAAGATGATTTCCTCGGCCACGCGCCCGCCCATGGCTACGGCCAGCTGCGCGTGCATCTGGTCGCGGTGATAGGAATAACGGTCGCGTTCCGGCAGGCGCACCACCATGCCCAGCGCGCCGCCGCGCGGGATGATCGTAGCCTTGTGGATCGGGTCGGAAGCCGGTTCGTTGACCGAGACCAGGGCGTGACCAGCCTCGTGATAGGCGGTCATTTTCTTCTCGTCCTCGGTCATCACCATGGAGCGCCGCTCGGCCCCCATCATGACGCGGTCCTTTGCGTCCTCGAATTCCTTCATCGCCACCAGCCGCTTGCTGCGGCGGGCCGCTAGCAGCGCGGCTTCGTTGACGAGGTTGGCCAGGTCCGCGCCCGAGAAGCCCGGTGTGCCACGCGCGATCAGGCGCGGATTGACGTCCGGCGCAGTCGGCACCTTCTTCATGTGCACGGCGAGGATCTTCTCGCGGCCCTCGATATCCGGAACCGGCACGACGACCTGACGGTCAAAGCGGCCCGGACGCAGCAGGGCTGGGTCAAGCACGTCAGGACGGTTGGTCGCGGCGATGATGATGATGCCTTCGTTGGCTTCAAAGCCGTCCATTTCGACCAGCAGCTGGTTCAGCGTCTGCTCGCGTTCGTCGTTCGAATTGCCCAGGCCGTGGCCACGATGGCGGCCGACCGCGTCGATTTCGTCGATGAAGACGATGCACGGTGCGTTCTTCTTGGCCTGTTCGAACATGTCGCGGACGCGGCTGGCGCCGACGCCGACGAACATTTCCACGAAGTCCGAACCGGAAATGGTGAAGAACGGCACGCCAGCCTCACCCGCGATGGCGCGGGCCAGCAGCGTCTTGCCGGTACCGGGCGAACCGACCAGCAGCGCGCCCTTCGGGATCTGGCCGCCCAGCTTGGAGAAGCGGTTCGGGTCCTTGAGGAACTCGACGATTTCTTCCAGTTCTTCGCGCGCTTCATCGATGCCGGCAACATCGGCAAAGGTCACGCGGCCCTGTTTTTCAGTCAGCATCTTGGCCTTGGACTTGCCAAAGCCCATTGCGCCGCCCGCGCCGCCACCCTTCTGGAACTGGCGCATGGCAAAGATCATCAGGCCGATCAGCAGCAGGAACGGCAGGGTCTGGAACAGGATCGCAGCCAGCAGGCTGGGCTCTTCCGGCGTCTTGCCTTCATACTGGACGCCGTTTTCCTGCAGCAGTTGGGGCAGGGTGGTGTCGTTCGGGATCGGCACGGTCGTGAAGGTCTTGCCGTCCTTGAACGTGCCGGTGATCTTGTTTTCCGAAACCTGGACCTTTTGCACCTTGCCGTTCGCCACCTGGGCGCGGAAATCGGAATAACCGACCTGCGTACCCGGCGCTTCGGCCTTGGTGTTGAACATCGATACGACCAGCAGCAGCGCCAGGAAGATACCGCCCCAGATCATGAGGTTCTTCATCCAGGGGTTGCCGGTCGGCTTTTCCTCGTTGTTCATCGGTAATTGGTCCTTTCAGCGCCAATGTAGGACACGGCGGCTGAATCGCAAGCTAAGGCAAGCGGATGAATCGTGCGATCTGGACCAAAGGCTATGGGATCAGGAGGTCAGTTCCTCGATCCGGTGGTGCGGCAGGACCCGCCATGCCGCAACCAGCAGCGCCACGTGCAGCGCCTCGACCAGCATCGGCACGTGCCAGCCGGGGTAGGTTCCGTCGATCGCCAGGCTCAGCCCACGCACGGTTACGGCGATGCCCATTACCGCAGCGGGCACCAGCAACAGGTCGCCATTGCGGCGCCAGGCCCCGATCATCATGCAGACCGCCACCACGCCAAAGAAGGCAGTGAAATCGGCGCGAATGGTGGAAAGTCCCTGCAGGCCATTGGCTGAAATGCCAAAGCCGACAGCGGCTTCCGCCGGGTTGAGCAGGAAACTCAGCCCGATCATCAGATCGAACAGGCCAAACAGGAAAATCAGTGCGGTCAGGACAAAGCGCATGATGTGAACCACCCCCAGTTACTATGGTTTCGGGCATCATGCCTTGAACGCCATAGTTGCGCAAACCCTGTTGCGCCCAAGGGAAGGGCGTTGCACAAGCCCCTGCAATGAAAAAGCCCCGTATCCTCTTGGTCGTGGGTGGCGGTATCGCTGCCTACAAGTCCTGCGAACTGATCCGCCTGATCCGCAAGGGCGGCGGCGAGGTGACCTGCGTGCTGACCGATGGCGGCGCAAAGTTCATCACCGCGATGACCCTTGCCGCGCTGAGCGAGAATCCGGTTCACACCACCCTATGGGACCTGACCAACGAAGTCGAGATGGGCCATATCCAGTTGTCGCGCAGCGCTGATCTGGTCGTGGTCTGCCCGGCCACGGCAGACCTGATGGCGCGCATGGCCCACGGCATTGCGGATGACCTTGCCACGACCCTGCTGCTGGCGACCGACAAGCCGGTGATGGCGGTTCCGGCGATGAACGTGCGGATGTGGGAACACGCGGCGACCCAGGCGAACGTTGCGACCTTGAAGGCGCGCGGCGTTCATGTGGTCATGCCCGACGAGGGGCCAATGGCCTGCGGCGAATTCGGTCCGGGCCGTTTGCCGGAGCCGACCGAAATCTACAACGCGATTTGCGCGCAGATCGGGGCAGGACTGCTGCCGGTCGGTGAAGGTTTGGCTCCTGCAATCGATCCGGAGGGTCCGCTAAAGGGCCAGCACCTGCTGATTACCGCGGGGCCGACGCACGAGCCGATCGATCCGGTGCGCTACATCGCCAACCGCAGTTCCGGAAAGCAGGGCTATGCCATTGCCGCCGCCGCTGCGCAGCTTGGCGCGCGAGTGACGCTGGTTTCGGGGCCGGTGACGCTGGACTGCCCGCCGGGGGTCAACCGGGTTCAGGTGGAAACGGCGCGCGAAATGGCCGCAGCGGTGCAGCAGGCGCTGCCCGCCGATGCGGCAGTGATGGTGGCGGCCGTGGCCGATTGGCGCACGGCGGAAACCGCGACTGAAAAGATGAAGAAGCGCGGTTCAGCCCCGCCAGCCCTGCATCTGACCGAGAATCCCGACATCCTCGCCACCGTGGCCAAGGGTGAGAACCGCCCGCGTCTGGTTGTTGGCTTTGCCGCAGAGACGGAAAAGGTGGTCGACCACGCCAAGGAAAAGCTTCAGCGCAAGGGTGCTGACTGGATCGTTGCCAATGACGTATCGGGCGACGTGATGGGCGGCGATGTCAACGCCGTGCATATCATCACGGCGCAGGGTGTCGAAGACCTGCCCGAAATGGCAAAGGGCGACGTCGCCATGGCCATTGCCCAAAGGATTGCCGATGCACTCGCCAAATGAGGTTCCCGTCCGCGTAAAGCGCCTGCCCCACGGTGAAGGGCTGGACCTGCCCGTCTATGCCACTGAAGGCGCAGCGGGTATGGACGTGGTTTCGGCCGAGGACGTGACGATCCAGCCCGGTGCGCGCCATGCTGTGGCGACGGGTCTGGCGATGGCTATTCCCTATGGCTACGAAATCCAGGTTCGCCCGCGTTCCGGTCTGGCGCTGAAGCACGGGATCACCGTGCCGAACACGCCCGGCACGATCGACAGCGACTATCGGGGTGAGTTGAAAGTCATCCTGATCAACCACGGCGACACTGCGTTTGAAATCCAGCGGGGCGACCGCGTGGCGCAACTGGTTCTGGCACCGGTTACCCGCGCGACCTGGCTGGAAGCAGATGAGCTGGATGAAACCGCCCGTGGCGAGGGCGGCTTTGGCAGCACCGGCGGTGTCGTCGCGTTGGGTAGCTGATAATTGAAGTTCCTCCCCATCGGCTCTGCCGACAGGGAGGAACTTCAGATCAGTTCTTCTTCTTTTCCGGCGCGATCGAGATGCGCACGGTTTCGCCGTTGCGACCGGGGAAGTCGGTGAACATCGCTTCGACCAGGTTGGGCACCAGATAGCCGAGGCGGTTCGACATCGAGGCGGCTTCGGCCTTGCCTTCGAACAGGCGCTGGCCATCGGCGCGGCGTTCGATCTTCAGGCTGATCTCGCTGACGTAGACGGTATAGGTTTCATAGCCCTGGCTGAACCACGGGTCGTGCCAGCCGTAGCCCCAGACTCCGCGCGGGTAATAGGGGCTGTAATAGCCACCCCGGCGGCCATAATAGCCATAGCGGGGATAGCCATACCAGCTGGACCAGAACGGATCGGCATAGCCGGTCGAGCGGACCTGGGTGCGGCCCTTGTCCACGCCGTAATCGAACTTGACGATCAGGTCGGACTTGGCCGGATCGCTGGCCGCGACATAGCCCAGCTTGGCCATCTTGTCGGTAACAAGGCTGGCATACTGGTTGAATTCCAGACCGCCGTTCATCAGCGGGCTGTCTGCCACCACGGTAAAGGTCTGGCCCTGCGGGGCGGGAAGCTGCGCAGTGAAGCGCTGCACATCCGCATTGAACGGGGTCGCGCAGGCGGCCAATGCGGCCAGCATCAGCGGCACCAATGCCATTTTAAGCCAGCCTATCGGCGTATGTGTATCGTGAGCCATCGACTCGTTCCTTCGGTCAGGCACCGTATGCGACTCGCAGACGGTTCGGCGCAAAGATTAGGGTTGCGCCAAGGATAGGGGAAGCGTGCTTAATAGCGGTTGAATGGAGGACCGCTCAGCGCACCAGCCCCAGCGCCTGATAGGCCGCGGAAAGGGTGGGGCCAGCCAGTTCGCGGGCCTTGAGCGCGCCCTTGGCAAGGATTGCGTCCAGTGCCTCGCGGTCCTGCCGCAGTTCGATAAAGCGGGCGTTGATCGGGGCCAGGCTTTCCACCAGCAGTTCGCCCAGCGCGGGCTTGAACTTGCCAAAGCCTTCGCCGCCGAACCGGGCCAGAACCGCGTCCTGGCTTTCGCCCGACATGGCGGCATAGATGCCGACCAGGTTGGCCGCTTCGGGCCGTCCTTCCAGCCCGCCCTTGTCGCTGGGCAGGGGTTCCGGATCGGTCTTGGCCTTCTTGATCTTGCTCATGATCGCGTCGGCATCGTCGGTTAGGTTGATGCGGCTCATGTCCGAAGGATCGGACTTGCTCATCTTGGCACTGCCGTCGCGCAGGCTCATGATCCGGGCCGCTTCGGGCGGGATGATCGGATCGGGCAGGGTGAATACCGGCGCTTCTTCCGAGGCAAAGTCGTTGTTGAACTTTTGCGCGATGTCGCGGGCCAGTTCCAGATGCTGCTTCTGGTCTTCGCCAACCGGCACGTGGGTGGCCTGATACAGCAGCACGTCCGCCGCCTGCAGCACTGGGTAGGTGAACAGGGCGACCGACTGCCCTTCGCGGTTCTTGCCCGCCTTGTCCTTCCACTGGGTCATGCGGTTCAGCCAGCCCATGCGGCCAGTGCCGCTGAGCAGCCATTGCAGTTCGGCATGGGCCGGAACCTGGGCCTGATTGAACAGGATCGACTTGTCCGGATCGATCCCGCAGGCCACCAGCGCGGCGGTCATCTCGAACGTGTTCTGGCGCAGTTCGGCCGGGGTATGCGGCATCGAAATAGCGTGAAGGTCGGCCAGGAAATAGAGGCTCTGCCCGCCACCCGCAGCCACTTCGTCCTGCATCTTAACCCAGTTGCGGATCGCCCCCAGGTAGTTGCCAAGGTGAAGATTGCCGGTGGGCTGAATGCCAGAAACGATGCGCATTGGGGATCACTCTACTTCTAGGATTTCGTTGTCGGCCTGCTTTTGCGGCTAACGTCTGCGCCTTAGCTGGGCGAGGACCGACTTGTCGATGGCTCCGACCGCAAAAGCGACTGCGAAAAAGCTGGCCATGCCCGCCGCCACGATCAGGCTGAGCGACCAGACGCGGTCATACCACGGTCCGGAATAGTGTGCGGCAAGGCGCGGGGTGAGCCACCACAGCAGGGCCGACATGGCGGCAGTCGCCAGCACTTGCCGCAGCACCTTGCCCGCCAGCTTCAAGGTGAAGTGGAACCAGCCGCGCAGGTGCAGGATCACATAGAGCAGCACGCAGTTGAGCGTGGCCGAGGCTGCCGTTGCCGCGGCCAGTCCGACAATGCCCCATTGCCGCACGACCATGACGTTGAGGAAGATATTGAACACCAGGCTGACCAGTGCGGTCCAGACCGGGGTGCGGGTATCCTCACGCGCAAAGAAGCCGGGGTTCAGGATCTTGACGATCACATAGGCCGGCAGACCGCAGACCAGCGCCACCACGATATTCGCCATGATCGCGCCATCGGCAGGCGTGAACTTGCCGCCAACGAAGAAGGCCGTGCAAAATGCCGGAGCGCAGATTGCTAGCGCCGCCGCAGCAGGCAGGGTCAGCAGGGTGCCGATCTCGAACGCGTTGGATTGCAGGCGCTGCGCCTCTGCCGCGTCGCCGGTGTGGATATGGCGGCTCAGCATCGGCAGGATCGCGGTGCCCAGCGCAATGCCGACAATGCCCAGCGGCATCTGGTTCAGCCGGTCGGCATATTTCAGCAGGGTGAGTGAACCTTGCTCAAGGCTGGTGGCAAAGAACGTGTCGACGAACTGGCTGATCTGGTAAATGCCCGCGCCAAAGGTGGCGGGCAGGATCAGCTTGCCCAGCTTTTTCACTTCGGGCGTAAGGCGCGGGACGGAGACTTTCAGCTTGACCCCAGCCTTGCGGGTTTCCCACCAGAGGTAAAGGAACTGCGCCACGCCAGAGAGCGCGACTGCCGTAGCCAGCGCAATGCCGACAACCGTATCGTCATGGCTATCCCCGCGCAGGTGATTGCCCAGCAGGATGCCGGTGATCAGGAAGATGTTGAGCAGGACCGGGGCAAAGGCCGCAGGTCCAAACCGCGACCGCGCGTTCAGCACCCCGGCCAGCATGGCCATCAGGCTGATGAAACCCAGATAGGGAAAGGTGATCCGGCTGAGGAATACGGCGAGGTCGAACTTGCCCGCTACCTCGGAAAAGTCGCTCGCCAGTAGCCAGACGATGGCGGGCATGAACAGCATCGCCGCCGCGCTGAACAGCAGCAGTACCCAGACGAAGACTGACAGGACATCGTTGGCAAAGCGGTTGGCCGCTTCCTCGCCCCCTTCGCCATGCAGGGCGCGGCTGTACATCGGCACAAAAGCGACGCTGAAGGCCCCTTCCGCAAACAGGCGGCGGAAGGTGTTGGGCAGGGTGAAGGCCAACTGGAAGGCGTCTGCAACAAGGCCCGCGCCAACGACGCGGGCCATCATCATGTCGCGGACAAAGCCGAAGACGCGGCTGATTGCCGTCAACCCGCCGATTGTGCCGACATTCTTGACGAGGCTCATCGGCGGGGCCTTGGCTTGGCTCAGGCTTCGCTCGGCTGAGCGGCTTCGCCTTCGCCGTTTTCCTGCGCTGCCTGCGAGGCGGCAAGCTGCTGCAGGTAGATGCCGTTGAAATCGACCGGCTCAAGCAGCAGCGGCGGGAAGCCGGCATCGCGCACGGCGTCCGCGATCACGCGGCGGGCGAACGGGAAAACGATGCGCGGCGCTTCGGCATAGGTGAAGGCGTGCTTGTGCTGGTCTTCCATGTTGCGCATCCCGATCAGGGCGCAATAGGACAGGTCGATGATGAAAGCGGTGCCGGCCTGGCACTTTGAAGTGACGGCGATCTTCAGTTCGATCTCGCTCACTTCCGGGTTCAGTTCGCGTGCGCCGATGTTGAACTGCACGTCGATCTGCGGCGGGTCCTGCCACTGGAACGATTCCGGCGCGTTCGGGCTTTCGACCGACAGGTCCTTGATATACTGCTGGATAATCCCGGCCGCAGGCATGGTGTCCGCACCGTTGGGCTGGGGGCCTTCCAGGTTGAGGTCGGTGATGATGTTGTTGCCTTCGTCGGCCATGGTTTTCGCTTTCACGCTATTTGAATGAAATTGGCCGCGCGCCTAGCAGGCGGGGCGCGTTCCGGCAACGGTTATGCCGCTGCGACCGATGCGCACCGGTTGCCCGTAAAAATTGCACGGAAATGACAGGTCACGCGTTGTTCATTTGTCTTCGCTTCCTATTTGTAGCAAGAACAGCTTTGCATTTTGCTGCACTTGCAGCCGGGACTGGTACATTGGACAAGACCGTAGAGATCGTCATCATCGCCATGGTCGCAGCCTTTCTGGGGCTGCGTCTCTATTCCGTGTTGGGCCGCCGTGCCGAGCATGAGGAACAGCCCCTGCCGCCCCGGTTTGAGCCGAAAGGCCCACGTGCCGATGCGCCGCGCAACCTGGCGGGAGAAACCGGCGGTACTGCCCTGACCCCTGCTGCCATCGTTCCGGGCGTGACCCCGGCGATCGAGCGCGGCCTGCGCGACATTTCCGGTGCTGACCGCAATTTTGACATGCTGGCCTTTCTGGAAGGGGCCAAGGGCGCCTACCGCATGGTGCTGGAAGCCTTTTGGCGCGGCGACCGCGAGGCGCTGGCCCAGCTGTGCGATTCGGATGTGCTGGCCGGCTTCAACGCTGCCATTGATGCGCGCGAAGCCGCCGGGGAAAAGCTGGACTACAAGCTGGTCCGCATCGAAGAGGCAAACATCGTTGCCGCCGAATATCGCGCGCCGATGGCCCGTGTGACCTTGCGCTTTGCCGCCGACATCGCCGCCGTGATCCGCAATGCCGAAGGACAGGTGATCGCCGGTTCGCTGAACGATGCGGTGGAAACGAACGACCTGTGGACCTTCTCCCGCGACGTCAATTCCGCCTCGCCGGACTGGCTGGTCGACGAAACCGACGAAGGCTGATTTCGCCATGATCGGGGGTGGCCTGCGCTAGCTGTCAGTTGCGGTGCTGTCCCTGGGCCTGATTGCCTGTGGGCGGATCATACCCGAAGGGCGCGTGCCGCCGGTGGTGGTTGCGCCGCCTGTTACTCCCCCCGCCAATGCCCTGACTGCCGGTTTCACCGCTGGCCCTGCTGTTACCACGCTGGGCCTGCGCCGGGACGATGCGCGCGGGGCCCTGCTGTCATTCCGCACCAGTTGTTCGCGCCTGACGGCCCGTGCCGACAATTCCGGCCTGACCCGGCCTGCCGACTGGAAGCCTGCTTGCGAAGCGGCAGCGCGCTGGCCGGAAACCGAGGCTGCGCAGTTCTTTTCCAGCTGGTTTGAAACCGTGCGGATCGGCGATGGTAAGGCTTTCGTCACCGGTTATTACGAGCCGGAGATCGCTGGCGTCCGCACCCGCATTCCCGGCTATGACGTGCCGGTTTACGGCCTCCCTGGCGATCTGGTCCGGGCGCGTCCCGGCGATGCGCCCGCCAATGCCAATGGCACTCAGCCGCTTGGCCGCTATGACGATCAGGGGCAATTCCTCCCCTATTTCGATCGCGGCGAGATCGAGGATGGGGCGCTGATGGGCAAGGGGCTGGAGATTGCCTGGGTTGCCGATGCGGCGGAATTTTTCTTTCTGCAGGTTCAGGGATCAGGCCGCCTAATCGCCCCGGACGGCAGCGTGATGCACGTCGGCTATGCCGGCCAGAACGGCCATGCCTATACCGGTATCGGGGGCCTGATGCGCGATCGCGGCCTGCTTGGCACCGGACCGGGGCAGTATTCCGGTTCGATGCAGGGCATCATGCAGTACATTCACGAGAATCCGGAAGCCGGCCGGGGGCTGATGCGCGAGAACAAGAGCTACGTCTTCTTCCGCGAGATTGGTCCGGGCGGTCCGCTCGGCGCTCTCGGCGTGCCGGTGCGGGCAGAGGACAGCGTGGCCGCAGACCCGGCTTTCGTTCCGCTGGGCGCGCCGGTCTGGCTGGCGCTGGACCGGGGCGAGGCCAGCGGACTGTGGGTGGCACAGGATACCGGCGGGGCGATCAAGGGCGCCAACCGCTTTGACAGTTTCTGGGGTGCGGGCGAAGCGGCACGAACCATCGCCGGCGGCATGAGCGGGCGCGGCGATGCCTTGCTGCTGCTGCCCAAGGGAACCCTCAAAAAGCTGCAGCAGGTCCGTTGATGCGCCGCCCGCGCGGCCTCTTGCCGGATGAAGTCGAGCTGTGGGACCGGGTCGCCCGCACGGTCACGCCGCTGCGCCGCGTATCGCGCAAGATGGCGGAGGCCGATCTGCCGGACGTTCCCCCTGTCGTTGCAGAGCCGCCCGTTCCTGCCAAGCGCAAGGGCCGGGTTCCGCCACCACCGCCACCTCCAGCCGCGCCTGAAGTGCACAAGCGTCCGCTTGACCGGCATGGGCTGGATGGGAGCTGGGAAAAGAAACTCGCCCGGGCCGAAGTGCATCCCGATTTCACGCTGGACCTGCATGGTCACGGTCTGGATGCAGCCTATGAGCGGCTGGACCATGGTCTTGCCCAGGCGTTGGCGATGGGGGCGCGGGTGGTACTGGTGATCACCGGCAAGCCGCGCCCGGTCGAGGCGGCAGACCGAGGCGAACGGCGCGGCGCGATCCGGGCAAAGCTGCTCGACTGGCTGGCCTATGGCAGCCACGCCCACCGCATCGCATCGGTGCGCGGCGCCCACCGCAAGCACGGCGGGCCGGGCGCAGTCTATGTTATCCTAAAAAGAACGCGCTGACCCCGGGTAGAGGTCAGCGCGTAGCTAGTTCTCGCCGGGCCCGCGCGGACGCGAACCCGGCCAGGGAGGAAACTTAGAACTTTACGCCAACAGTGACCTGCCAGGTGCGCGGGTCGCCGAAGTAGACGGTCTGGATGTTGCCGACCGAGCTGAATTCCTGACCGTCGGTCTTGTACAGCGCGTTGCCGACGTTCTTGACCATGCCACGCAGGTAGAACTGGCCATAGTCGACCTGGGCATAGACATTGCCCATCCAATAGCCGTCTTCAAACAGGCCCGGACGATTGTCGACCGACAGGTAGTGCTTGTCGACAAAGCGGATGTCACCGCCAAGGCTCAGCGTCGCATCGCCGAGGCCGAACTTCTGCTCTGCACCGGTGCGGAAAGTGACCGGCGGAGCAAAGGCCGGCTTGCAGACGATAGCCTTGCCGGTGGGGTTGCACGAGAATGCCGGAGCGCGGCGACCGTCGTTGAACTCCTTGTATTCTGCATCAAGGTAGCCAAGCGAGGTGGTCAAGGTCATGCCGGTCCACGGCTTGACCATGCCTTCCACTTCGACGCCCTGGATACGCAGCTTGCCAGCGTTGATGACCGGGAAGCTGCCGCCGGTGATCCCGGTGTTGCCACCGCCAACGCGGGCCTGGAAGTCCTTGTAGTCCGAACGGAATACATCGGCTGCCAGGCTGATCTTGCCGTCGGCGAAGCTGGCCTTGTAGCCCAGTTCGTAGGTCCAGACGCTTTCCGGCTTGAAGCTGGTCACGACCTGGGTCTTCCCGTCCACTTCAAGAGTGAGGTCGCTGAGCGCGTTCGAACGTCCGTTGAAGCCACCTGACTTGAAGCCGCGGCTGGCCGAGGCGTAGATCAGGCTGGTTTCGTTAGGCTTGTATCCCAGCGTGAACGAGGGCGTCCATGCATCGAACGAGATCTTGTTGACGGCATTGTAGGGAGCCGGAAGGCTGTTCGGGAACACGAAGGTCGAGGTGAGCAGCGGCGCACCGAGATAGCTCGTTACCGCAGTGGTGGTGCGGTAATACTGCTTGGTTTCGTGAGTATAACGCAGGCCGGCAGTGAACGAGAGCTGCTGGGTCAGGTCATAGGTCAGCTGACCGAAAGCTGCATAGCTCTTGGTGTCCTGCTCGTCATCGATGGTGCGCAAGAAGCCCAGCGGTGCGGTCAGATAGCGCAGATAGGAATCGGCATAGGCTTCCTGATGCGAGACGATGTGCTCGTTCAGGTAGTACAGGCCGAACACGCCCTTCAGCTTTTCGGTGTCGAGCTTGAGCTGCAGTTCCTGGCTGAACTGGTTCTGGTCGACATCAACCAGAACGTCACCCAGTTCCGCTGCCGTCGCGTCGATATCGACGTAGTTCTTCGACTTCAGTTCGCGATAGGCAGTGATCGAGGTCAGCTGCAGTTCGGGCGTCAGATCAAGGTTGATCGTGCCCGAAGTGCCCCAGTGGTCCAGTCGCTGGCCTTCACCGTTCGAAAAGCTGGTGGCCGCCTTGTAATCGTAGGCGCCATACGGTTCGGCCGCCAGGATAGTGAACGGGGTGACCGTGGCAAAACCAGCGCCATAGTCAAAGCCGACCAGTGCCGCAGTCGAATGACCAAGCGTCAGCGTGTTGCGCTGGCGGGTGTAGTCGCCCGAAATCAGCACTTCGATGCCTTCACCAGGCTGAGCGCGCAGGATACCGCGAAGGGCGGTATTGTTGCGATCGTTGTACTTCTTGCCAGTATTGGCATCGGTGACGATACCGTCGCGGTCGTCATAAACACCGGCCAGCGACAGGGCGACCTTGCCCGAAACGAGCGGCGCGCTGACATAGCCCTTGGCCGTAACTTCGTCGAAGCGGCCATAGGTAAAGGCGGCTTCGCCGCTCAGCAGGTCCAGATCCGGCTTGCGCGAGATCACGTTCACAGCGCCGCCAATGGTGTTCTTGCCATAGAGCGTGCCCTGCGGACCGCGCAGCACTTCGACGCGCTGGACGTCGAACAGGTTGAGCAGCGCGCCCTGGATGCGGCTCATGTAGACGCCATCGACATAAACCCCGACCGCCGGGTCAAAGGTTTGCAGGGCGTCCGGCTGGCCGATGCCGCGGATGAACATGTTGGCCGAGCTGGCCGAACCGCGGCCCTGGACGATGTTGACGTTCGGCATTGCGCCCTGAACGCCCGAAAGGTCGTTGGCGCCCATCTTGGCCAGCTGGGTTTCGCTGACGGCGGTAACGGCGATCGGCACGTCCAGCACGCGCTCTTCGCGCTTGCGGGCCACGACGACGATATCGCTGTCATCGCTGGCCGTGGCTTCGGCTTCCTGGGCATGAACCGGCGCGGCGGTGAAGCCGACGAGTGCGCTGGCGATCAGCGAAGCGCGGCAAAGCAGGGCAGTCTTACGCATGGGGCATTACTCCTCCCAAAAAATCCTTCCCGCACATCACGGCACGGGCTCCTGATCATGACTTATATAAAAGTTGAACCAACTTTCAACTTTGTTATGCTTGCATCGGTGAGGGGAGTGGTTGAAAGTGACAAAACGTGGCGCTGGTGCAACACTGCCAGCCCGGAAAAGGGGGAGGCGAATGGACGGCGCAAGCGCCAGTGCGCAACTGCGCGAACCGCGGACGGAGCGGGGGCGACGGACGCAGCGCGCGATCCTTGATGCCGCTGCGGCAGAGTTTGGCGAAAAGGGATTTCACGAAAGCTCGATCGTGTCGATCACGATCCGGGCCGGGGTCGCGCTGGGCAGCTTCTATACCTATTTCGAAAGCAAGGAAGCGCTGTTCAAGGCGCTGGTGGCCGATATGTCGGGCCGGGTGCGCGATCACGTCGCCCCGGTGCTGGGCGCGCATGAAGGCGATGCAGTGGCCGCCGAAGGCGTGGCCCTGGAAGCCTTTCTGCGCTTTGCCCGCAGCAACAAGGAAATCTATCGGATCATCGACGAAGCGGAATTCGTCGCTCCGGAAGACTGGCGGGATCACTACGTCACCACAGCGACCCGCATTCTCGAACGGCTGCAGGCCGCGCGGCAGCGGGGCGAGCTTGGCGTTGAACCGGACGAGGTTCACGCCTGGGCGATCATGGGGATGAACGTGTTCCTGGGCCTGCGCTTTGGCGTGATGGACAGCACTACCGACCTGTCCGAAGTGGCAGCCAAGGCGAATGAGCTGCTCAAAAGCGGGCTGACCTGACCATCGCGCCCCGTGGCTGGGGCTCGAGTCTGGTCAGGCGAACCGCCTCAACGGGTGTTGGACGAGGATAAGTAAAAACCCGAATCCAACGGTTCGCCACACGCCACGCTCAACTAACCCCGGTTACCCGGCGTTTGCATTGACAGGTTTTTCGCTGAGCGCAGTTAACTCCTGCCCGCGCGGACTGGTGCGGGTGTTGATGGAGTTGCTTAGTGCGTCTGATCTCGAACCGGCCAATGACCCTGGCCCTCTGCGCCCTGCTTGCCTTGCCTGCCGGTGGACTGTCCGCCCAGGCTCAGGACGCCACCGATCCCAACATCACTGTCGTCGGCACGCCGCCGTCTGACCTTTCGCTTCTGCCGGAAGGCCCCGAAGTCAAGGGAATGATCGTCGCGCGCAGCGGCAACCGTATCAAGGTTGCTGCAGCAGATGGTTCCAGCACTGTTGTTGGCCTGACCGAGCAGACCAAGGTCAAGGGCAGCAGCGGCCTGTTCGGCGGCAAGGGCAAGTTCACCATCGCTGCGCTGCTCAACGGTCTGCCGGTGACGATCAAGACGCGTCAGACGGAAGACGGGCTTTACGCCAGCCAGGTCACTTTCAAGGCGGGCGATCAGAAGACCGCGCTGATGATCCAGCAGGGCACTGCCCAGGGCTTTGCCGAGCAGAGCGCCCAGACCGAGGCGCTGCGCAGCCGCATGGGCGATATCGACAAGTACAATATCAAGGGCACCACCAACGTCTATTTCGACACGGGCAAGTGGGCGCTGTCGCCGATGGCCAAGAACGAGCTCTGCGCTGCAGCGGCCGAGGCCGAGCGCAACGAGAACGCGCTGCTGCTGGTTGTTGGCTACACCGATTCCGTCGGGAACGAGGAATACAACCAGACCCTCAGCGAAAAGCGGGCCGGTGCGGTGATCAACTACCTGCAGCAGTATTGCCGCTGGAAGCCGTACCGCATGCTGACTCCGACCGGCATGGCCGAATCCGATCCGCTGGCAGACAATTCCACGCCAGAAGGCCGCGCGCAGAACCGCCGCGTTTCGGTCAACGTGCTGGTGAGCAAGTCGCTCGACGTCGACTGACGCACTTGGCGGCATAACGGAAAGTCATGGGTCCATCATTCGGGCGCACTCGGCCCATGACTTTCCGCCTCTGGCCCGCTAAGGGGCCGAGCCATGTCGAACCGCCGCACCTTTGCCATCATTTCCCACCCCGACGCGGGTAAGACCACGCTGACCGAAAAGCTGCTGCTGCAGGGCGGGGCGATCCACCTCGCTGGTCAGGTCAAGGCCCGTGGGCAGGCGCGGCGCGCGCGCTCGGACTGGATGAAGATCGAGCAGCAGCGCGGCATCTCGGTCACGTCCAGCGTGATGACCTTTGAAAAGGACGGGATCACCTTCAACCTGCTTGATACGCCGGGCCACGAAGACTTTTCCGAAGACACTTATCGCACGCTGACGGCGGTCGACTCCGCGATCATGGTGATCGACGCGGCCAAGGGGATCGAGCCGCAGACCCGCAAGCTGTTCGAGGTTTGCCGCCTGCGTTCGGTGCCGATCATCACTTTCGTCAACAAGGTCGACCGTGAAGGCCGTTCGGTCTTCGAAACGCTGGATGAAGTGGCCGATGCGCTGGCGCTGGACGTTTGCCCGATGTCCTGGCCAATCGGCATGGGCGGCGAGTTTCAGGGCGTGCTCGATTTCGCCACCAACACGATCAGCCGCCCGGAAGGGGACAGCCGCGAATTCCTGGGCAAGCGCGAACCGGCCAGCGACATTCCGCCGGCCATCGCCGAAGAGATTGAACTGGCCCAGGCTGGCTATCCCGAATTCGATCTGGAAGCCTATCGCCACGGCGACCTGACCCCGGTCTATTTCGGATCGGCGCTGAAGAATTTCGGCGTGGCCGAACTGATCGACGCGATTGCCAAATATGCCCCCCCGCCGCGCCCGCAGGCCAGCGAGCAGGGCACGATCAGCCCGGACAACAAGGAAGTGACCGGCTTCATCTTCAAGGTGCAGGCCAATATGGACCCGATGCACCGTGACCGGATCGCCTTCATGCGGCTGGTGTCCGGCACCTTTAAGCGGGGCATGAAGCTGACCCCGTCGGCGCTGGGCAAGCCGGTGGCGATCCATTCGCCGATCCTGTTCTTCGCGCAGGACCGCGAAATTGCCGACACTGCAGAGCCGGGCGATATCATCGGTATTCCCAACCACGGTACGCTGCGGGTGGGTGATACCCTGTCGGAAAACAACAAGATCCGCTTTACCGGCCTACCCAACTTTGCCCCGGAAATTCTGCGCCGCGTCGCACTGAAGGACCCGACCAAGACCAAGCAATTGCGCAAGGCGCTGGACGATCTTTCCGAAGAAGGCGTGATCCAGGTGTTCTACCCGGAAATCGGCAGCCAGTGGATCGTCGGCGTTGTGGGCCAGCTGCAGCTCGACGTGCTGATCTCGCGGTTGGAGGCGGAGTACAAGGTTGAGGCCATGCTCGAAGCCGCGCCGTTTGACACGGCCCGCTGGATCAAGGGTTCGGATGCCGCGCTGAAGCAGTTTGCCGATTTCAACAAGAGCAACCTGGCGAAAGACCGCGATGGCGATCCGGTGTTCATGGCGCGCTCCAGCTGGGATGTCAGCTATCAGCAGGAAAAGAACCCGGACCTGACCTTTTCGGCGACCAAGGAGCGATAGGTCTAAGACGGCTAATGATCGCCGGGCCGCTTGCCCAGCGCTCTGGTCATGCCTACCTTGGCCCATGCATGAAGCTTACCGTCGCCAGCTATAACATCCACAAGGCCGTGGGGCTGGACCGGAGGCGCGATCCTGAGCGGATTCTGGCCGTGCTGCATGAGATTGATGCAGACGTCGTCGCCTTGCAGGAGGCCGACCGGCGCTTTGGCAAGCGCGAGACGGTGCTGCCGCGCGATATGCTGGATGACCTGTCGCACTATCACGCGGTGCCGCTTAACCATCGGCCCGATTCCATCGGCTGGCACGGCAATGCGCTGCTGGTGCGCAAGGGGATTACGGTGGCGACGGCCGGAGTCGTGCCACTGCCAACGCTGGAGCCGCGCGGTGCAGTGCGGGCGGACCTGCTGGTCGAAGGCAAGCGCATCCGCGTGATCGGGATGCATCTTGACCTGTCGGGCCTGCGCCGCCGCCAGCAGCTGCGCACGATCCTGGGCCATGTCGGAGATTGCGGACCGGCCTGCCCGGCCGTGCTGATGGGCGATTTCAACGAATGGGCGATCCACGGCGGGTCTTGGCAGGAATTTCATGCGCCGTGGCGGGTGCTGTCGCCGGGGCGGTCCTTTCCTGCGCGTCGTCCAATTGCGCAGCTTGATCGCATCGTGGTCACCCCGGAATGGGAAGTGGACAAGGCCCATGCCCATCACTCGGCCCTGTCCGCTGTTGCTTCTGACCACTTGCCCGTCGTGGCCACGCTGGGTCTGCCTAAAAAATAGGCAATTGCGTAAGGATTGAGCGCCTGCGACTGTTGTGCCGCAGCTTTGTTGCGTCATCCTGTTTGAAATAACACGATTATCCCTGAACTGGCACGGCGCTTGCTGTGTGTCTCCTGTCGGCGTGGTGCCGGCCAAAGATAAACTCAGGGGACCGGCATGAAATTCATCATCGCCATCATCAAGCCCTTCAAGCTCGACGAGGTACGCGATGCGCTATCGGCGCTGGGCGTGGCGGGCATGACCGTTTCGGAGGTCAAGGGCTTCGGGCGGCAAAAGGGGCAGACCGAGATTTACCGCGGCGCGGAATATTCCACCAACATGCTGCCGAAAGCGAAAATCGAACTGGCGGTCAGCGACGCGATTGCCGCGCAGGTGGTCGAAACCATCCAGCAAACCGCCAGCACCGATTCCATCGGCGACGGCAAGATCTTCGTACTCGACCTGGCTTCCGCCACCCGCATCCGCACCGGCGAAACCGGGGACACCGCGCTGTGACGCGCGGGAAAACAGGAGGACACACGCAATGATCCGCAAAACGATGCTTGGCCTTGCGGCAGCCGGGGGCAGCCTGATGGCAGCTGGCACCGCCTGGGCCCAGGAAGCCGCCGCACCCGTGGCAGAGGCCGTAGTCGATAAGGGCGACACGGCCTGGATGATGACTTCGACCCTGCTGGTGCTGTTGATGATCCTGCCGGGTCTGGCGCTGTTCTATGGCGGCCTGACCCGGACCAAGAACATGCTGGCCACCATGACCCAGATCGGCGCGGCGGCCTGCCTCGCCATGGTGATCTGGGTGGCCTATGGCTACGGACTGGCATTCGGACCGGAAGGCAATGCCTTCATCGCCTGGGGCAAGTGGTTCCTGGCCGGGGTGACGCCGGACAGCCTAGCTGACACCTTCAGCGACGGGTACAAGCTGCCCGAATATGTGTTCATCTCATTCCAGATGACCTTTGCCGCGATCACCATCGCGCTGGTCCTTGGCTCGGTGGTGGAGCGCATGAAGTTTGCCGCCGTCATGGTCTTCGCGGCGGTCTGGCTCACAATCGTCTATTTCCCGATTGCCCACATGGTCTGGGCTGTCGGCGGCCTGTTCTTTGAAATGGGCGCGCTGGACTTTGCCGGGGGCACGGTGGTCCACATCAATGCCGGTGTCTCGGCACTGGTTGCGGCCCTGATCCTGGGCAAGCGCATCGGTTACGGCAAGGACATCATGGCGCCGCACTCGCTGACCATGACCATGATCGGCACGGGTCTGCTGTGGGTGGGCTGGTTCGGTTTCAACGCTGGTTCGGCGCTGGAAGCCAACGGTTCTGCCGCCCTTGCGATGATCAACACGCTGGTCGCCACGGCCGTTGGCGCGCTGGTCTGGATGGTTGCGGAAAAGCTGGCCGGGCACAAGGCATCGGCACTGGGCTTCTGCTCGGGCATCATCGCCGGTCTGGTCGCGGTGACGCCTGCTGCCGGTAACTCCGGCCCGCTGGGAGCCATGGCGCTGGGCGCGGTCTCGGCACTGGTCTGCTTCGTTGCCGTCACCGTGCTCAAGCCGAAGCTGGGCTATGACGACGCGCTTGACGCTTTCGGCATCCACGGTGTGGGCGGGATCGTCGGCGCGCTGGGTACGGCCGTGGTCTATTCCCCGCTGCTGGGCGGGCCGGGCGACGGTTCGACCGGGATCGGCGCACAGCTGGTCACTCAGGCCGCTGCTACCGGCGCAACGATTGTCTGGGCCACGGTCGGCACGGTTATCGCGATGTATGTCGCCAAGGCCCTGACCGGTCTGCGTGTCACCGAAGAAGTGGAGCGTGAAGGGCTCGACCTCGGTGAGCATGGCGAACGCGCCTACAACTTCTAACTTTTACCAGCTTGGCGGGTCCGGGGCTTCCTCCCTCTCCTCCACCCGGATCCGCCTCCCCACGTTCCTCCTGCGAACGACAACTGAAAGGGCCGGAGCATCGCTGCTCCGGCCCCTTTTTTGTGTTTCAGGTCGAGAGGTTCAGACGTTCGATCAGGCGTTAGATCAGGCGAGGGCCGCTTCGCACTCGCCCATCAGTTCGGCCATGATATCGGCCACCGGTTCTTCCTTGCTGACCATGCCGACCGACTGTCCGGCCATGACCGAGCCATTCTCTACATCGCCGTCGATCACGGCGCGGCGCAGGGCACCGGCCCAGAAATGTTCGATCTGCAGCTGGGCCTCGCCCATTTCGATCTCACCGGCATCGAGCAGGGCGGCCACTTCGCGCTGCTTGGCGGTGAATTCCTCGGTCCCCTTGTTTTTCAGCGCGCGGACCGGGATCACCGGAAGGCGCGGGTCGACCTGAACCGAGGCCACGGCATCACGGGCATTGGCGCGGAAAAAGGCCTGCTTGAAATTGGGGTGGGCGATGGATTCGCTGGCACAGGCAAAGCGGGTGCCAAGCTGGACCCCGCTGGCGCCCATTTCCAGATAGGCGGCGATCATCTCGCCCCGGCCAATCCCGCCGGCGACGAAGACGACATGGTCTTCGGCCAGAGCGGGCAGGAATTCCTGCGCCAGAACCGAAGTGGCAACCGGGCCGATGTGGCCACCGGCTTCGCTGCCTTCGATCACCAGCGCGTCCGCGCCAGAGCGGAGCAGCTTCTTCGCCAAGGCCAGAGTGGGGGCAAAGACCAGCACCTTGCCGCCAAATTCCTTGATCGCTTCAACGCTGCCCTTGGGTGGAATGCCGCCAGCCAGCACCACGTGGCCGACCTTGTGCTTGGCGCAAATGGCGATCAGATCGAACAATTGCGGGTGCATGGTGATCAGGTTTACGCCGAACGGCTTCCCGGTCAGCGCCTTGGTCGCGGCGATTTCGGTGTCGAGCAGTTCGGGCGTCATCGCCCCGCAGGCAATCACGCCAAAGCCGCCCGCATTGCTGATCGCGGCAACCAGATTGCGCTCCGACACCCAGCTCATCGCGCCGCACAGGATCGCGTGCTCGGTCCCAAGGAAGTCGCAGCCGCGTTGCATCAGCGCATGAGTCTTGTCGTACACTCTGAAAATCCCTCGGTAGTCGTAGCGTCGCGCGGGCTATAGGCAAAGCCGGTGCCCTGCGCTAGCCCTGTGCAAACAATCCTGTACCGCTTGCTGCGCGCACGCGATGGGGCCAAGAGGCGGCACTTTCCTTTCCCTGTGCGAGGCCATTTGCTGCACTTTCTCTCCCGAACAGGCTTCGACAGGCTCCACCTCAGCGGGCCTGAACTGTCCGAGTATTTCGCTCCGCTTACCCCGGGCCTGCCGCAGGGCGCCGCGTCGTGATCGGTCCGTTAGCCGACAAGATCAAGGAACGCTGGGCGCAGCAGGGCCTTGGCTTTGTCCTGGCCTTGGTGGCCGAGGCGCTGCTGATCCTCACCGTGCTGTCGCTCGGCTGGATCGAGCAGGAAGAGCCGCCGCGTGAGGTAAATCTGGTCAGCGTCTCGCTGGAGGCATCGGATACGAAGCAGGCGGCGAAGGAACCGCCTGCGCCAGCGCAGCAGCAACAGGCCGCCGCCGAAGTGCAGACCGCGCCACCGTCGCAGACCACGGCAAGCGTTCAGCCGATGCCTGCCAGTCCGGCTCCGGCGGCGATCATTCCGGTATCCCGCGATCAGATGGCGACGTTCGACCTGTCGCGGATGCCGCGTCCCGCCGCTCCTGACGCGCCGGGGCGGAGCATGATGGGACCGGCCAATTCCGGCGTTCCGGGTGACAGCAAGCGTGTTGGCACCGCGCCCAACGGCCAGCCGATGTATGCCGCTGCGTGGTACCGCGAACCTTATGACGATGAACTGAGCGGCTACCTGTCGACCGCGCAGGGGCCGGGCTGGGCGCTGATTACCTGCCGCACGGTGGCCGATTTCCGGGTCGATAGCTGCGTCGGGCTGGGTGAATATCCGGAAGGGTCACGAATCGAGCGCGCGGTCCTTGCCGCCGCATGGCAATTCCGCGTCCGTCCGCCCCGCATCAGCGGCGTCAACCAGGTTGGCACCTGGGTGCGAATCCGGATCGACTATGGCCAGCGGCGGAACTGAGGGGCCAGCGACGGAACTGAGGCCCGCCACTGGCGCCAGTCTTATGCCTCGTCCAATTCGTAGGCGCTGTGCAGGACGCGGACGGCCAGTTCGGTTTCGTCTTCGTCGATCAGGACCGAAACCTTGATTTCCGAAGTGCTGATTGCCTGAACGTTGATCCCGCGATCCGCCAGGGCGCGGAACATGGTGGCGGCAACGCCAGCATGGCTCTTCATGCCGACGCCGACGACGCTGATCTTCGCAACCTTGGCATCGGTGATGATGCGGTTGAAGCCGATGGCTTCCTTCTGCGATTCCAGCAGGGTCTGCGCACGCAGCAGGTCGGCGCTGGGCACGGTGAAGGTCACGTCCGTCTCGCCCTTGTCGCGGCCGACATTCTGGATGATCATGTCGACGTTGATGTTGGCAGCGGCCAGCGGGCCAAAGATCGTGGCCACGGCGCCCGGACGGTCCGGCACGCGGGTCAGGATGACCTTGGCTTCGTTCTTGTCGGCGGCGATGCCGGTGATCAGCTGGCTTTCCATGTCCAATCCTTCAAGTTCTTCGTCGCTGACAATCATCGTGCCGGGGATTTCGTCGGCAGGGGTGGCATCATCGTCAATGAAGCTGGAGAGCACCTGAACGCGCACCCCTTCCTTCATGGCAAGGCTGACCGAACGGGTCTGCAGCACCTTCGAGCCGACCGAGGCCAGTTCCAGCATCTCTTCGTAAGTGACGTATTTCAGTTTGCGCGCCTTGGAGACGATGCGCGGGTCGGTGGTGTAGACCCCATCCACGTCGGTGTAGATGTCGCAGCGGTCTGCGCCGATTGCAGCGGCCACGGCCACAGCTGAAGTGTCGGAACCGCCACGGCCCAGCGTGGTTACGCGGCCACCGTCGGTCACGCCCTGAAAACCGGGGATCACGGCAATTTCACCAGCCGCCATCGAGGCGAGCAGGGCATCGCTGTCAATCGAACCGATGCGCGCCTTGGCATGGGCATCGTCCGTGTGGATCGGCAATTGCCAGCCCAGCCACGAGCGCGCCTTGCAACCCAGCGCCTGCAGGGTCATGGCGAGCAGGCCGGAAGTGACCTGTTCTCCGCTGGCAACGACGACGTCATATTCTGCCGGATCGTAAAGCGGGTTCGCTTCACGGCAGAAGTTTACCAGGCGGTCGGTTTCACCGGCCATGGCGGAAACCACCACGGCAACTTCGTGTCCGGCAGCCTGCTGACGCCGCACGATATTGGCGACCCGGCGGATCCGTTCCGACCCGGCCATGGAGGTGCCGCCGAATTTCATCACGATGCGGGCCACGTGTTCCCACCCTTTGCGAAATAATCTTGCCCGCAGAACCCCTCGCCCTGCGGCGGGCGCCCTGTTAGGGAGGGTCCATGGGTAATGCAAGTTCCGGAACGACCATCAGGGCTGAAGAAGCCGCTCATTTTGGCAAGCTGGCCGCAGATTGGTGGGATCCCAAGGGGTCTTCCGCCATGTTGCACCGCCTCAACCCGGTGCGACTGGCCTATTTGAGAGACGCAATCGACACGCACTGGCTGGGTGATTCGCGCTCCGTTCGGCCCTTGGCGGGCAAGCGTGCGCTGGATGTCGGCTGCGGGGCAGGGCTGTTGTGCGAACCCCTGGCGCGGCTGGGCGCGGCGGTGACGGGCATTGATGCTGCGGCAGAGAATATCGCGGCGGCCTCGGCCCATGCGGCAGGTGCGGGCCTGACGATTGACTATCGCTGCGCTGATGTGGCCGAACTGGGCCTGTCCGGCTTTGATCTGGTCACTTCGATGGAAGTGATCGAGCACGTGGCCGACAAACAGGCGTTTCTTGGCGCCTTGGCTGCTGCGCTTGCGCCGGGGGGGCTGATGGTCCTGTCCACGCCAAACCGCACGGCCAAGAGCCGCCTGCTGATGGTCGAAGCGGCAGAGCGGATCGGCATGGTCCCGCGCGGCACCCATCACTGGGAAGATTTCGTTACGCCGGAAGAACTAGCCGAATTGCTGGCATCGGTCGGCCTTGCAATGGGTGAGCCGCGCGGCATTGCCTGGGCGCCGTCCAAAGGCCTGCACCTGTCGGACGATCTGGCATTGAACTACATCGTGGCCGTTACCCGCCCGTAAGTTTTGCACACCTGCGGCGATGTCTCGGACGGTGTCCACGCCGAGCGGCAATGTGACCCGCATTACCAAGCCCACCGATGCTGCTGGCGAAACGGTGACCAAGGTCGAGCATGAACGGGCTGAGCGGCCTTCGGCTGCTGGCCGCGTAGAACGGGCCGATCGCGCTGAACGTGCAGAGCGCGCTGAGCGGGCCGAGCGTCCGGGACGCCCGGAAAGGCCAGAGCGCGCTGAGCGCCCGGAGCGTCCCGAAAGGCCGGACCGTCCGGACAAGCCGGGCCGCGGGGGCTAACCACGCAATCTGAAGCACGGCCGGTCACGGGGCAGCCCGTGGCCGGCTTTGCCGCATTCCGTTTACGCAGACAAAAACAGGGAGTTTCCCATGAACCGTTCGATCCGCCATGGCACCATCCTCGCCGCGCTGGCCACCACTGCATTTGCCGCTCCGGCCTATGCCAAGGGCGATGACTACATCCAGTTCAGCCTCGGCGCCGACTACTCCAAGGGCGATTATGGCACTACGCCTGATACCGAGATGCTGGCCATTCCAGTTGGCTTCAAGCTGAAGCAGGGCGATTTCTTTGTCCGCGCCTCGCTGCCTTGGCTGCGGGTGAAAGGCCCCGCCGTTCCGGGCGATGGCGGCGCAATCCCGGGTGCGGGGCCGACCACCTCGCGCAGCGGCATTGGTGATCTGACTATGGCCGCCGGCTATTCGCTGCCGATTGGTGACAGCACCTATTTCGACATGACCGGCAAGGTGAAGCTGCCCACCGCTTCGGAAGCAAAGGGCCTTGGTACCGGCACGACCGACTTTACCGCAGAAGGCGAACTGACGCAGGTTTTCGGGATGACTTCGGTTAGCGTCCGGGGTGGTCGCCGCTTCAATGGATCGACGGCAGCATTCCCGCTGAACGATGTGTGGCAGGCCGGGGCAAGCGTCTATCACACCCAACTTGAACACCACTCAAGATAAAATTATTCTTTGTAAATAAGTTACGATGGCGCGCGAGTTTCTTAGCACCACGCAGGCGCTTGTCGATCAGTGGTGTGGGGAGGCCTCAGGCGGCCTGTTCGCGGATGTTGGCTGGCAGGGCGATACCTGCGGCCTGGAACACCGATCCGACCATGCCGGAAGTCGGTGTGCGAACGGTAATAACCTTGCCGTCCTTCGTGATGGTGGCCTGCTGGAGGCGGTCAAGATCATTGAGCAGGGGCTGCCACTCCGGTTTCAGCCCTTTTGCTTCGCACAGGCGGGTCAGTTCCTTGGCCAGCGTCAGGGCCAGGAACGAGACAAAGACATGGCCACGGATCGCCGCATCGGACTGATGGAAGATCGGCCGGGTATCGAAGCTGGCCTTGGCCACGCGGAACAGCGCCTCGACCTGCAACAGGTCGCGATAACGGATCACCGCTTGCAGCGGGGTTATTTTCGCATTGGTCCGCAATACCGAGATCCCGTCAAAGCGGGCTTCATCTGCTAGTTTACCGGCATCGATCACGAAGGTCTTGCCGCTGGATTTGAGATAGCGGCGATAGGCGGAGTTGCCGACCAGCGCCTTGTCGCCCTTTTTCAGCTGGGCCTGCAGTCCATCGATGACCGCCTGGCGGTCAGCCTTGTCCTTCTTGGCCTCCGCTTCGTTCAATGTGACGATGTAGCGCTGAGCATTGGGTTCTTTGCCAACGCGCACTTCCTTGACCCACAGCTGTGTTTCGCCAGCCTGCCGCTCAAGGACGAGCGGAACCATCGGGGCATCATCGGTCAGCACGACATCGCGAATGACACTGCTGGTCCGTTCACGGGCACCGAGGATGTATTCCATGCCCAGCTCTTCCAGCGCAGCAATGGTGTCCGCGCTGATCATGCCGCGATCGGCCACCACGCAGGAGCGGGTAATGCCAAAGCGCGTTCGCAGGCGCGTGACGATGGGCAGAAGCACTTTCACATCTGCCGTATTACCCGGCACCATCTCGGTGCAGATCGGCCGGCCTTGGGCATCGATGACAACGGCAAGGATCATCTGGGCCAGTTCAGGCCGGTGATCCTTGGAATGACCGCGCCGTCCCAGCGTGTCACCGCCTGCGCCGTAGAACGACAGCGAGGTGGTATCCATGAAGACCAGGCTGAGATCAGTGAACAGATCCCGCCGCCTGTCGAACAGCTTTTCTTCGATGACGTCTTTCACGCAGCGCGCCACCAGCGCGCCTTCGGCCTTCTCTTCCAGTTCCTCGCCCAGCCAGGCCATCGCCCGGTAGAAGTGATGCAAAGCCAAGCCATCCACACCATCGATGGCGTAGCTTTTCATCCAGTCGAGGCAGGACCGGTCTGATCCGGAGACAAACAGACGGTGCAGCGTGGCGACGAACACCGCCCGCTCCACAGCAAACCCGAACTGGCGCCCTTCCAGCAGTTCGTTCAGCACCTCACCGATGCCAAGCCGTTCCCACAA
>CAZLPK010000014.1:0-41130 GCA_964561375.1 uncultured Novosphingobium sp. | reverse complement strand
AACGCTTGGCCAGGGGACCTATCGCGGGGGCTTTGATGTCAGTTGCACCACCGTGCTCAATCCCGGCATCTATGTGATTGACGGCGGGCGCATCAAAATCACTGGCCAGTATCAAGTCACAGGCGCGGGGATTCTCATCATCCTGAAGAACGGCGCCTATATCGACATCGCCGGCGGCGGGAACATCAACCTGACGGCGGCTACTGCCGGGCAATTGAGCGCGGCAGGTCTGAGCAACACCCAGGCGGAGGAATTCGCCGGGATGCTGGTATACGAAGACCGCAACTCTCCTGGAAGCAACAACCGGAATACACTGAACGGCAATGCCGAAACGGTGCTGAACGGAAAGATCTATCTCCCCAAAAGCGACATCCGCTTCAGCGGAACGGCCACTGTCACCAGCGCCTGCCTGTTGATCGCCGCCGCCAACATCACGCTGGAAGGTACGACCAACATGAGCAGCTTCTGCCCGCCGGGAATGATCAACGATGACGAGGTCTCCAGCGAGCGCGCCAAAGTCAGGCTTGTGGCATGATGCCAGGGCTTCACAATCTCAAGCGGCTGCGCGACAATGCAGATGGCGCGATGCTGATCGAAACGGCCATCGTTGCGCCGCTGCTCCTGCTTCTTGCCCTGGGAGCCTATCAAGTGAGCAGTATTGTCGCGCGGCAAACAGAGCTGCAGAACGCAGCAGCCGAAGCCGCAGCAATTGCCTTGGCCGCCGCTCCGGATACCGTGGCAAAGCGCACCACCGTGGAACAGATTATCGAAACATCCAGCGGTCTGGCGCCAGAAAAGGTCACGCTGACGGCCGCATATCGCTGCGACAATAGTCAGAACTATGTCACCGCCCCTGAACAGTGCGCCTCTGCCGAGGTTGTGTCATCCTTTGTGAAGATCACGCTGAACGATACCTACACTCCGCTCTGGGCCGAATTCGGTGTGGGCAGTGCGTTGGAATACAACGTAACGCGCTATGTTCAGTACCAGCAGGACGAAGTCTGATGCGCGGCCTGTTCAAACGCTTGCGGGACGAGCGGCAAGGCTCTGTCATCGTAGAATTTGCGCTGATTGCGCCGGTATTTATCGGAATGCTGCTTGGCGTAATTCACATCGGTATCGCCATGCAGAACTACAATGCCTTGCGCGGCATTTCAGGCGATGTCGCGCGGTATGCCGTGGTCAACTATCAGACCAACAACCGGCTTAGCAAAAGTCAGCTTGAAGACTATGCCAATGGTCTTGCTACGAACGCCCCATATGGCCTGTCGGGTGACCGCTTTGAGGCCGAGATGAGCCCTGCGACTACCCAGCGGGTCGCCGGCGCAGTCGAATATACTCTGTCGCTGACCTACCAGGTCCCGACAATGCTGAACGTGCTGGGGATCGACGAAGTGCCGATCAGCTTTTCCCGCCCGGTGTTCGTCATCGCTTCAACCACCTGATTGAAAGCACCCCACCCCGGCCCCAGTCCCGTGCTGCGCGCGACAGGACCGGGACCAGGGGGGCGCTTTGACCTTAGCGGTAGCAGACCTTGCGCACGGCAGCGACAATGCGCGGCACGTCGATGATCGCAGCCTTTTCAAGATTGGCTGCATAGGGCAGCGGCACGTCTTCGTCGCAGACCCGCAGAACGGGGGCGTCGAGGTGGTCGAAGCCGTCTTCCATGCAGATCGCCATCACTTCTGAAGCGATCGAGCAGGCCGGCCAGCCTTCCTCGGCAATGACCAGGCGGTTGGTCTTGGCCAGTGAGGTCAGGATCGCTTCACGATCAAGCGGGCGAAGCGTACGCAGGTCGAGCACTTCAGCCTCGATCCCTTCCTCAGCCAGCTTTTCAGCCGCTTCGAGGGCAAGACCGACGCCAATCGAGTAGGACACGATGGTCACGTCGCGGCCTTCGCGCATGATCCGGGCCTTGCCGATCGGCAGGACGTGGTCGTCCAGTTCAGGCAATTCGAAGCTGCGGCCATAGACCAGTTCGTTTTCAAGGAAGACGACCGGGTCTTCGCTGCGGATCGCGGCCTTGAGCAGGCCCTTGGCATCCGCCGCGTCATAGGGCGCGATCACGATCAGGCCCGGAACGCTCGCATACCACGGCGCATAGTTCTGGCTGTGCTGCGCGCCGACCCGGCTTGCCGCCGCATTGGGGCCGCGGAACACGACCGGGCAACGCATCTGGCCACCCGACATGTAATTGGTCTTGGCTGCCGAATTGATGATGTGGTCAATCGCCTGCATGGCGAAGTTGAAGGTCATGAATTCCACGACCGGACGCAAGCCGCCCATCGCCGCGCCGGTGCCGATCCCGGCAAAGCCATATTCGGTGATCGGGGTGTCGATCACGCGTTTCGGCCCGAACTCTTCCAGCAGGCCCTGGGTGACCTTGTAGGCGCCCTGGTACTGGGCCACTTCCTCGCCCATCACGAAGACGCGGGGATCGCGGCGCATTTCCTCGGCCATGGCGTCGCGCAGCGCTTCGCGCACGGTGGAGGTCTTCATGTTGGTGCCCGCAGGCAGCGCGGGATCGGCCTTGCGCGGCGCAGCGGCCGGACGCTCCGGCGCCGCGCTCGCAGGCGCAGCTTCAACCTTGGCCAGAGGCGCAACGGCCGGAGCGGGCGCGGCCGCCCCACCCTCGCCGCCGATCACCGCGATAACCGTGCCGACCTTGACCCCTTCGGTCCCTTCGGGAACCAGGATCGCGCCGATCACGCCTTCATCCACGGCTTCGAATTCCATCGTCGCCTTGTCGGTCTCGATCTCGGCCAGGATGTCGCCGCTCTTGACCTCGTCGCCTTCCTTGACCAGCCACTTGGCCAGGGTCCCTTCCTCCATGGTCGGGGACAGGGCGGGCATTTTCAGTTCGATACCCATCAGTAGCTCTCCACCAGGACGTCGGTGTAGAGATCGTGCATGTTTGGCTCCGGTGAATTTTCCGCGAAATCAGCGCTTTCCGCCACGATGGCGCGAATCCGCTTGTCGATGTCCTTGAGCTTGTCCTCGGCCACGCCGCGAGCCGCCAGTTCGGCCTTGGCAGCGTCGATCGGGTCGTGCTTCTCGCGCATTTCCTGCACTTCCTCACGCGTGCGATACTTCGCCGGGTCGGACATGGAGTGACCGCGATAGCGATAGGTGTGCAGTTCCATCAGCACCGGCCCCTTGCCAGCGCGGACATGAGCTACAGCAACTTCGGCAGCGGCGCGCACTTCCAGCACGTCCATCCCGTTCACTTTCACGCCCGGAATGCGGAAAGCCGTGCCGCGACGGTGGAATTCGGTCTCGGCCGAGCCGCGCGTGACGGCGGTACCCATGGCATAGCCGTTGTTTTCGACCACGAAGATCACCGGCAGGTTCCACAAGGAGGCCATGTTGAAGGCTTCGTAGACCTGGCCCTGGTTGGCCGCGCCGTCACCAAAATAGGCCATGCACAGGCCGCCATCACCGCGATACTGGTGGGCAAAGGCCAGACCCGCGCCCAGCGGCACCTGCGCACCAACGATGCCATGGCCGCCATAGAACTTATGCTCGGTCGAGAACATGTGCATCGACCCGCCCTTGCCCTTGGAAATGCCGGCGCCGCGTCCGGTCAGTTCCGCCATGATCACCTTGGGATCAATCCCGTAGGCGAGCATGTGGCCATGGTCGCGATAGCCGGTGATCACGCTGTCCTTGCCCTCTTCGAGAGCGGATTGCAGGCCGACCGCGACGGCTTCCTGCCCGATGTAGAGGTGGCAAAAACCGCCGATCAGGCCGAGGCCGTAAAGCTGGCCCGCCTTTTCCTCAAAGCGGCGGATAAGCAGCATCTGCTCGTAAAATTTCAGCAGTTCATCATCGCTTGCCGCATAGCGCGGGTTGGCATCATGTGCTTCCTGCAAGCTGCGCAGTGCGAAGGTTTCCTCGTCCGCAGCTGCCTTTTCAGGCGCTTTGCGGCTCGATCCGGACTTAGCCAATTTCGTATCCCCTGGGGTATGGAACTACTGCTTTGCCTATAGGGCGCAAAGCGGCGGTGACAATCCGTCGCATACGAATTTGATGGTATAGTGTCCGTTAATTGAGCACGTGCGCCGTAGCGTCACTCAATGATCAGAACGACTTCGTCCGGGTGAACAACGTTCAGGTTCGAGCGCAGCAACTCGCCGGCCATGTCGGGATCGACCTGTTTCGGATTGAGCAGCGCAACGCGGTTCTTCAGTTCGGCGCGTTCAACCTGCAGATGGGCCAGTTCCTTCTGACGCTCAACCAGCAGGCGGTTGTTCTCGCTCCAGGCAAGGAAACCGCTCGGCCCGAACAGCACCCAACCACCCATGGCAAGAAGCGCAGCGACGGCAAGACCTTGCGTCAGCTTTTCCTTGGCCAATTTCGGTTCGTTGCGTCCGCCCATAACCCTTAGAATCACAGTTAAGAGGCGGATTCAAGCCGTATTATCCCCTACTTTTCAGCGCCGGGACAAATTATGCGTTCTATCAGTAAGTTGCGATTCAGCCCTTGCGGAAAAATCCAACGATGAAATCCGCAACCATTAGCTTTTGCCGCCACATCTGGCCGCAGCCAAATCTGACTGAAAATGGTGCGCCCGGCGGGATTCGAACCCACGGCCCCAAGATTAGGAATCTTGTGCTCTATCCTGCTGAGCTACGGGCGCCAGCGCTCTCCATAGGGGGAACGGTAAAGTCTGGCAATCAGTTGAGATCTTCCGGTGCGGCAATCGGCACCAGCAGGGGCATTACCGGAACGCCCTCTTCCAGAAGTTCCTTCGCCTCGTGCAGCGTTGCCTGGCCGTGGATCGTCTCGGTTTCGCGTTCACCGTAATGCATCTCGCGCGAATGTTCGGCAAAGTCCTTGCCCACCCACCGTGATTCCTTGAGTGCTTCGGATTGAAGCTGGGCGAGACGGTTCAGGATCTCAACCGCCTTTGCGGGGATCGGGGCAGAAACCATCGTTTGATGCAACTGGGGCGAAGTCTCCTGATTGCCCTTGCGTGGCAAGGCCGGGGCCATCGGTGCCTTTTCGACCAGGCCAGAACCGCAGAACGGGCATGAAACCAGGCCCTGTTCGGCCTGCTTGGCGAAATCATCAGAAGAAGAGAACCAGCCTTCAAACCGGTGGTCTACCTCACAGACAAGGTCATAGACGATCATGAGTGAATGGCTCGCTTGTTCGATAGACTTGGCAATTGCGACCGTACGGCGCTGATCCGGGCTGGATCGAGTTCGGCAAAGGCAAGGTGGGCCGCATCGCCGCCCATATCCAGCAGGACATCGCCCCACGGATCGACCACCAGGCTGTGGCCATAGGTTTCGCGCCCATCTTCATGCCGCCCGACCTGCGCCGCAGCGATAACAAAGGCGCTGGCTTCAATCGCGCGGGCGCGTTGCATCACGTGCCAGTGCGCCGCCCCGGTGGGACGGGTAAAGGCCGCCGGAATGGCAATCGCATCGCAGCGCGCCTTGCCAAAAGCTTCAAACAGAGCGGGAAAGCGCAGGTCATAGCAGATCGCCAGACCCAGCTTGCCCACCGGACAATCGACAGTCACCACTTCCTCTCCCGGTGCATAAGCGGCCGACTCGCGCCAGCTCTCTCCGGTGTCCAAATCGACATCGAACATGTGGATCTTATCGTATCGTGCTGCAACTATTCCATTGATATCGATCACAAAAGTTCGATTTGCCCAACGCCCATCGTCACGCAAGATCGGAATGCTGCCGACCGCAACCCAGATCCCGGCCCGCGCTGCCGCTTCTCGCGCAGCGGCCAGCACCGGGCTTTGCTCTTCTCGCACCACATGAGGGGTGGCACGCGCCCGGTCACGATCGATCAGGCCGGTCATTTCCGGGGTAAAGATCATCTCTGCCCCGCCCATCGCTGCTGCACCGATTGCGCCGGTCAGGCTCTCGGCATTGGCCACAGGGTCAATGCCAGAAGTCATCTGCAAAACAGCGATCCGAGTCATCGTCAGAGACCTAGAAGCGGGTCTAGTTTGCCAGCGCGATCGAGGGCGTGAATATCGTCACAGCCACCCATTGCCTGGTCATTGATGAAAATCTGCGGGACAGTGGTGGCACCGGGCGCGCGTTCCTGCATTTCGGTGCGCTTTGGGCCACCCATGGTGATGTCGTACTCTGTGTAGCTGACCCCCTTGGCGTCGAGCAGCGCCTTGGCGCGGACGCAATAGGGGCAGCCCCACTTGGTATAGATTTCGATCTTGGCAGCAGACAAGCTGACCCCTCCTCTTGAAACGCGGGCTGGCTAACATATCTCAAACAAGAAGTCATGGCCCAGAGCGGGCGGACTTTACCGGGGCGCCAGATTGGGTCCCAGCCAAACATGATTGCTCACGCTTACAGAGGATTATGCCATGAACCGTTTCGATTTCACCCCCTATCGCCGCACCATGGTCGGCTTTGACCGCTTGTTTGATCTGCTCGAAAATCAGGGCCGGATGAACAGCGGCGACAACTATCCCCCCTTCAACATCGAGCGCCGCGGTGAAGATGCTTATCGCATCACCCTGGCCGTTGCTGGGTTCAAGCCGGCAGACCTCGATATTACTGCCCAGCAGAACCTTCTGGTGGTTCAGGGCAAGAAGTCAGACGAAGCCTCCGCCGGACAGTTTCTGCATGTCGGCATCGCCCAGCGCGGGTTTGAGCGCCGCTTTGAACTGGCGGATTATGTTCGCGTCGAGGACGCCAACCTTGAAGACGGCTTGCTGACTATCGACCTGGTGCGTGAAGTGCCCGAGGCGATGAAGCCCAAGAAAATCGCTGTCGGCACGCAGAAGACATTGAGTGTCGTGCGCGACGCAAATGACGGCGACAGCCAGGCCGCATAAGCCGGTAAAGTATTAACAATAGTGTAAGAAATAAAAGGGGGTGAGGCGTAGCCTCACCCCCGCGACGCATAAGCGCCGCCCGTCGCATCACAATCATCCGGGTCGCAGAAGATGATCGGACAGCGACAAGTCTTGTTGGCGGTCGTGTCTTCCGACCTGCCTTATGCATTGTGAAATAGCGCTTTTTCCGTGAACGTAAAGTCGTCCGAAAACTTATGCTAAGTGGAATGACGATATTCCATCGCGCTGGGCCGCTCAATCCTTTGGATTGACTGCGATTTTCCACCCAATCGGCCCTGGATATTTTTTTGGGGCAAGACTGGGTGGAGCACGTTCTTTGCGGGACCCGGTGGGGCCGCAATAGTCAATTGATTCGATAAAGAATAACCTGAGTTAACTTTTTCAAATCTGTAAGTTTTTTCTAAAGTCAGACCAAGCGCGCCTGCGCCAGTGCCGCAGCAATAAAGCTGGAGAACAGCGGGTGCGGATCGAACGGACGGCTTTTCAGCTCCGGATGGAACTGCACGCCGATGAACCAGGGGTGGTCCGGACGTTCAACGATTTCCGGCAGCAGGCCATCGGGCGACATACCCGAGAAGACCAGGCCGCCCTTCTCCAGCGCCTCACGGTAAGCCACGTTCACTTCATAGCGATGGCGATGCCGCTCACTGATCGAGGTCGCACCGCCATAGACGGACGAAACGCGGCTGTTCGCGCTGAGCTTTGCCTCATAGGCGCCAAGCCGCATCGTGCCGCCAAGGTCGGTATCGGCACCGCGCTTTTGCAAGCCTTCGGAGCTCATCCATTCGGTGATGATGCCGACAACCGGTTCACTTGGTTCACCGAATTCGGTTGAGCCTGCACCGGCGATCCCTGCGGTATTTCGAGCCCCTTCGACGCAGGCCATCTGCATACCGAGGCAGATGCCGAAGAACGGCACCTTACGTTCGCGCGCAAAGCGGACCGAGGCAATCTTGCCCTCCGTACCGCGCACCCCGAAACCGCCCGGCACGAGAATGCCGTGCATTGGCTCAAGCTTGGACGCGATTTCTTCGTCGCTGCCTTCAAACAGCTCCGCATCGATCCACTTGATATTGACCTTGACCCGGTTGGCCATGCCCCCGTGGATCAGCGCTTCGTTGAGGCTCTTGTAAGCATCGGGAAGTCCGACATATTTGCCGACCACGCCAATCGTCACTTCGCCTTCCGGGTTCTGGTAGCGGTCGACGATGTCTTCCCACTTCGACAGGTCCGGCGCAGGGCTGGACAGGCCAAAGTGATGGAGCACTTCGGCATCGAGCCCTTCGGCATGATACTGCAGCGGCACTGCATAGATGCTGCTGGCGTCCAGCGCCTGAATGACAGCTTCCTTGCGCACGTTGCAGAACAGCGCGATCTTGGCGCGTTCATTTTCCGGCAGCGGATGTTCGCAGCGGCACAGCAGAATGTCAGGCTGCACGCCCAGGCTGGTCAGTTCACGAACCGAATGCTGGGTCGGCTTGGTCTTGAGCTCGCCGGCGGCCGAAACATATGGCACCAGGGTAACGTGGACCGAGCAGAACCGGTCACGCCCCAGTTCGTTGCGCAGCTGGCGGATTGCCTCGATGAACGGCAGGCCTTCGATATCGCCCACGGTCCCACCGACTTCGCACAGTTCGAAATCGAGATCGTCGGTATCGTCCAGCGCGAACTGCTTGATCGCATCGGTGACGTGCGGGATGACCTGCACCGTCGCGCCCAGATAGTCACCGCGGCGTTCCTTGGCGATGATGTCGCGGTAGATCCGGCCAGAGGTGATATTGTCCGCCTGGCGTGCCGAAACGCCGGTAAAGCGCTCGTAATGGCCAAGATCGAGGTCGGTTTCAGCGCCGTCGTCGGTCACAAAGACTTCGCCGTGCTGATAGGGACTCATCGTGCCGGGGTCGACGTTCAGATAAGGATCGAACTTGCGGATCCGGACCTTGAATCCGCGAGCCTGGAGCAGAGCCGCGAGGCTTGCCGCCATAAGACCTTTGCCGAGCGAGGAGACCACGCCGCCGGTGATAAAAATGTACCGCGCCATGGGAGTCGTGCCTTAAGCCGAAGTGGGAGGATCCGGCAAGCTCGGCTTGCCGCAATCCACAGTTTACGGGTGAAAAAGCAGCGCCACCCGGCCAAAACCGACCGGATGGACTGCAAATTGAAGCGGATTACTGCTTCGGAGCAGGAATGCTGAGCGGATCTGCGCCAGCAGGAGCAGCCGGAACCACCGGAACCGCACCGCCGCCAAGCGGATCGGCCGGGGTCTGCTGCACCGGAGCTACCGAACGATTGAGCTTGTCCTCAATCTCACGCTCACCGCTGGTACCAGCGGCCAGAGCAGCAAGAACGATGCTGAGCGTGACAAAGGATGCCGCCAGGATCGTGGTCGTGCGGGTCAGAAAGTCAGCCGCGCCGCGGGCCGACATCAGTCCTGCCGGGCTGCCGCCCACGCCCAGGCCGCCGCCTTCCGACTTCTGCATCAGGATGACCACGATCAGAAGAAAGGCAACGATGGCCTGAACGACAGTCAGGAAAATGAAAAGCGACATGGCAGTCCCGGAAAAACTTGTCTGTTGCCGCGCATCTAGGCGCGTAGCGGCTCAAGTGCAAGCGGCAGGCTTATTCCGCGTCCGGGCCGGCAGCGGCCAGCACGATCGCCAGGAAATTGTCAGCCGTCAGGCTGGCACCGCCAACCAGTGCACCGCCCACTTCTTCGACGCCAAGCAGTTCTGCGGCATTCTTGGCATTGACCGAACCGCCATAAAGGATGCGGATTGCCGCGCCGTCATCGCCATAGATCGAGCGCAGCTGCGCCCGGATCGCCCGGTGCATCGCGGCAACGTCATCAACCGAAGGAACGCGCCCCGTGCCAATCGCCCAGACCGGTTCGTAAGCCACGGTCACTCGCGGAATAATCCCCTCGCCGCGCGGCAGCGAACCATCAAGCTGGCCGCAGACCACTGCTTCGGCCTTACCGGCATCACGCTCTGCCTCGGTTTCCCCAACGCAGACGATGACTTCAAGACCGGCGGCCAGCGCCGCATCGGCCTTGGCCTGAACCACGGCATCGCTTTCGCCATGCATGGCGCGACGTTCAGAGTGACCGACGATCGTGAACTGGGCGCCGACATCTGCCAGCATCGGTGCAGCGACATCACCAGTGAAAGCGCCGGAATTCTGCGCGTGGCAATCCTGCGCACCGACGAGGGCGGTCTGCACCGCGTCGGTCATCGCACCGATCAGGGTGAACGGAGGCGCTATGCCGACGCGTACGCCCGGATGACGGGCTGCGCCGCGATCAATGGCCCGCGCTTCTGCCAGCATGGCGCGCGTGCCGTTCATCTTCCAGTTGCCGACTATGAAAGGCCGGTTGGGCATCTTCATTCCTCACTGAACAAAACCGTTCCTGCTCGATCGACAGGGATTGGCCAGCGCCTAGGCGAGCGAAGCGCGCCTTGTCAAAGGGCTTGCGGCAAAGTGCATAGGGATGTCCCCAGCAAGTCGCCAATTGCGCCACCCAAACCATTGCCTGCAGGCTCAATGCTGCTAAAGCCCGGGGCCGATGCGCCGATGGTCGGTGCGGGTTCCATAATTCCTGGCGAGCAAGCTATGCTTCAGTCTTTCCGCAGTTTCTTCCAATCCAAGTGGGGCGTTGCCTTCATGCTCGGCTTTGTCGGGTTGATCGCCTTTGCCTTTGCCAGCGGCGATGTGGCCAACCTGGGCGGAATGGGCTCGGCAGGCGGCAGGACGACCGTGGTCAAGGTCGGCAAGGAGAAGATCGAGGATGCCGAGGTTGAGCGTTCGATCCAGACCATCCTCAGCCGGATGCGCCAGCAGGACCCGACTGCGACCATGGCCAGTTTCCTGGGCCGCAATGGCCTGGAAGACCTGCTTTCCTACCTGATTGACCGCAAGGCTGCCCGCCAGTGGGGGCAGCGCCATGGCATTTATATCGGCGACCCGCTGATCGACAGCGAAATTGCCAAGATCACCCGCATTCAGGCTCCGGATGGCAAGGTCGATCCGGCGCTCTATCGCCAGTTCCTGGCCGAGCGCGGCATGACCGATGCAGAGTTCCGCAAGGAAATTGCAGAAGATCTCGTTGCCCGCCAGCTGACCGGCGCCAACAATATCGGCCTGCGAATTCCGTCCAAGATCGCGATGCGCTATGCCGCCGTCGTGCTGGAACGTCGCAAGGGTGCGATCATCACCCTTCCCGCAGCCGCTTTCGCACCGGCCACGCCGCCAAGCGATGCGGAAATCGCTGCGTGGTACAACGGCCGCAAGGGTGACTATGCCCTGCCCGAGCGCCGCACGATTCGTTACATCAGCTTTGGCGATAGCGTGCTGAAGTCGGTTCCGACGCCGAGTGACGCTGAAATCGCCGCACGTTACAACGCAAACAAGGCAAAGTACGCGCCGACTGACAAGCGCAAGCTGTCGCAACTCGTCGTCCCGACTGAAGCTGCCGCCAAGGCACTTGCAGCCGAAGTTTCCGGCGGCAAGTCGCTGGAAGCAGCCGCTCAGGCCAAGGGCCTGTCGGTGGCCAATCTGGGTAGCCTCGAAAAGGCGGCCTTTGCCCTGCAAAGCACCAGCGATGCGGCCAATGCCGTGTTCACGGCTCCGACTGGCAAGATTGCCGGACCGTTCAAGTCGCCGCTGGGCTGGCTGCTGGTTCGCGTCGACGGCCTTGATGGCAATCCGGGCAAGTCACTGGAACAGGCGAAGCCGGAACTGGTCAAGGAACTGGCCGAAGAAAAGCGCCGCGCGGCAATCGCCGAATTCTCGGCCAAAATCGAGGATGATCTGGTCAACGGCGCAACCCTGCCTGATATCGCCAAGGAACTTGGCCTGCAGGTGCAGGAAACGGCTCCGCTGACGGCTGACGGCAATGTCTTTGGCCAGCAGGGTCAGGCCGCTCCCAAGGAAGTGGCTCCGGTCCTTCAGGCAGCCTTCTCGATGGAAAGCGAGCGCCAGCCCCAGCTGACCGAGAGCGAACCCGGCAAGACCTTCACGATCTTTGACGCGGGCTCGATCACTCCTGCCGCTCCGCCGCCGCTTGCCTCGATCCGTGAGCAGGTGATTGCCGACATCCAGCTTTCCAAGGGTGCCAAGGCGGCCAAGGCTGCTGCCGAAAAGATCCAGGCCCAGATGCAGAAGGGTGCCTCGGCCCAGGCGGCGCTGGCTTCGCTGGGCATGGCCCTGCCCCCGGTCGACGTGGTCGACAAGGCGCGCATGGAAATTCAGGCCCAGGGCCAGAATGCGCCCAAGCCGGAAGTCCTGATGTTTGCCATGGCCAAGGGCAAGGTTCGCCTGCTTGCCGCGCCGCGCAATCGCGGTTGGTATGTGGTGACCGTGACCGAGGTCATCCCGGGTCAGGTTTCACCAACCGATCCGCGCCTTGCCGGTTTGCAGGAAAGCCTGCAGGGCGTGTTCGGCGGGGAATATACCGACCAGCTGAGCGCTGCGATGCGCGGCGAAATCGGCACGACCCGCAACGAAGAGCATATTATCGCGCTCAAGAAGCGGCTTCAGAGCGGACAGTAAGACCCTGACCATGACCAGCACCCGCCCCGAAAACTGGGCCTCTGCGGCCACCGCCCTTTCTGCCGGCAAGTCCAGCGTGATCTGGCGCAAGCTGGTGGCCGATACCGAAACCCCGGTTGGCGCAGCGGTGAAGCTGATCGAGGAAGGCCGGGGCGATTTCCTGCTGGAATCGGTCGAAGGCGGCGAAGTGCGCGGGCGCTACAGCCTGCTGGGCCTCGATCCCGATCTGGTGTTCCGCGCAACCGGCGCGTCTGCCGAAGTGAACCGTCACTGGCGTGATGACCGTGCTTCCTTCACTGCCCTGGCCGGTGACAGCATGAGCGAGCTGCGCGCTCTGGTCGGCGAATGCCGGATCGACGTGCCGCAGGAACTGCCGCCGGTCCTGTCCTGCCTGGTTGGCTATTTCGGCTATGAGACATACGGTCTTGTCGAAAAGCTGCCGCGTCCGGCTGAAAACCCGCTGACCCTGCCGGACATGCTGTTTGTTCGGCCAGCTCTGATCCTGATCTTTGACCGGCTGACCGACGCGCTGTGGTGCGTCGCGCCGATCTGGCCTGATGCAGGCCCCCGCGCACTAGAACAGGCGGAAGAGCGGATCGATGCCGCGCTAGGCCGACTCGCCAGCACCGTGCCCAGCGTGGTGCGCGACGCCAGCCTGCCTGAACCGGTTCTGCAACCAACCATGGCACCCGGGCAGTACCGCGACATGGTCCTGCGTGCGAAGGGCTACATCGAGGCAGGCGACATATTCCAGGTCGTGCTCGCCCAGCGCTTTACCTGTCCGTTCACTTTGCCGCCGCTGGCGCTTTACCGCGCACTGCGCCGGGTGAACCCTTCGCCATTCCTCTATTTCCTCGACCTGCCAGGCTTTGCCCTGACCGGTTCGAGCCCGGAAATCCTTGTCCGCGTCCGCGATGGCGAAGTGACGATCCGGCCCATCGCCGGCACCCGCCCGCGCGGGGCTACTCCGGAAGAAGACCGGGCCAACGAGACCAGCCTGCTCGCCGATCCCAAGGAACGCGCAGAACACCTGATGCTGCTCGATCTGGGCCGCAACGATGTGGGCCGCGTGGCCGAGGCCGGTTCGGTCAAGGTCACGGAGAGCTATACGATCGAACGCTACAGCCACGTCATGCACATCGTCTCGAACGTGGTGGGGCAACTCGATGCAAAGAACCACGACGCCATCGACGCAGTCTTTGCCGGTTTCCCCGCCGGGACGGTCAGCGGGGCGCCCAAGGTCCGCGCATGCGAGATCATTGCCGAGCTCGAGCCCGAAACCCGCGGGGCCTATGCTGGCGGCGTCGGTTACTTTGCGCCGGACGGCAATCTCGACAGCTGCATCGTGCTGCGCACCGGCGTGGTCAAGGATGGGATGCTTCACGTTCAGGCTGGCGCCGGCATCGTTGCCGATAGCGATCCTGCCTACGAACAGCGCGAGTGCGAGGCCAAGGCCGGTGCCCTGATCGCCGCCGCGCGTGAGGCGGTACGTGTCGCTGGTGAAGCGGGATACGGGCAATAACTTGACCCGGGCGGGTTACGGCTGGCTAGCTAGGCGCCATGCGCAAAATCTTCCTTCTGCTTGCCGCCCTGATCGCCACCCCGCTCCACGCCGAAGATTGGTCCAGACGCGGGGCCGAGCGCGATATCGTGCTCAAGGATTTCCGGTTCGGCACGGGTGAGGTCATGGACCTCAACATGCATGTCACCACGCTCGGCACGCCGCGCCGCAATGCTGCGGGCGAAATCGAGAATGCGGTGATGATCCTCCACGGGACGGGCGGTTCGGGCCACCAGTTCTATCGCCCGCAATTTGCCGATGAACTGTTCGGACCGGGCCAGGTGCTCGATACTGCCAAGTGGTTCGTGATCCTGCCCGACAACATCGGCCACGGCAAAAGCTCCAAGCCCAGCGACGGACAGCGCATGGCCTTCCCGCGCTATGGCTATCTCGACATGGTCGCCGCGCAAAAGCGGATGCTGACCGAAGGTCTTGGCGTAAGGCGCCTGCAACTGATCCTAGGAACTTCGATGGGCTGCATGCACGCCTTCGTCTGGGGCACGGAATATCCGGGCTTTGCGCGCCGTCTTGCCCCCTTTGCCTGCAATGCGATGGAGATTGCAGGGCGCAACCGTATGTGGCGGCAGATGTCGATCGACGCGATCAAGGCCGATCCACTGTGGAACGGAGGCAATTACGTCCAATCGCCGGAAAATGGCCTGCGCACCGCGCGCTATCTTTCGATGATTGCGGGCGGCAACCCGGTCGCCCTGCAGGCCCAGTACCCCACGCGCGAAGCGGCGGTGAAGTACCTGAACGAGGCCTATGCCGCGCGCGCAGCCGGTGATCTTGATGCCAACGACCAGATCTATCAGCTCGATTCCTCGCGCGACTACAATCCGCTGCCGGGTCTGGCCAAGGTTACCGTTCCGGTCCTGTGGATCAATTCGGCAGACGATTTCATCAATCCGCCGGAAATTGGCCTGGCCGAGCAGCACGCCAAGCTGATGCCCAAGGCCCGCTTCATCCTGATTCCCGCGACGCCGGAGACCAAGGGTCACGGCACCCACACCTGGGCCAAGTTCTGGAAGCAGGATCTGGCCAAACTGCTGGCCAGCCAGTGAGCCAGCGCCGCAGGCTCTATGCGCCGATCCAGCCCTATGCGAGCGGCATGCTCGACGTGGGCGACGGCCACAGCATTTACTGGGAGCGATGCGGAACTCCGGGCGCCAAGCCTGCCGTGTTCCTGCACGGCGGGCCCGGTGGTGGCTGCAGCGACAGGCAGCGCCAGCAGTTCGATCCGGCGCTGTACGACGTGCTGCTGTTTGACCAGCGCGGCTGCGGGCGCTCGCAGCCTTTCGCCAGTCTGGAAGCCAACACCACCTGGCATCTCGTGGCCGATATGGAGCGGCTGCGGGAAATGGCCGGGCATGAGCAGTGGCTGGTCTTTGGCGGGTCGTGGGGCTCCACCCTCGCCCTCGCCTATGCGCAGACCCATCGGGAGCGGGTGTCCGAACTGATCCTGCGCGGCATCTTCCTGGGCACGCCAGCGGAATATGACTGGCTTTACAAATATGGCGCTAGCGAACTCTATCCCGAAGCCTGGCAGCAATTCCGCGATCATGTGCCAGAGAACGAGCGAGGCGGTCTGGTAGCTGCCTATAACCGCCTGCTGACCAGCGATGACGAACAGGTTCGCCTGGCCGCAGCGCGGGTGTGGAGTGGCTGGGAGGATTCGGTGGTCACGCTCCTTCCGGAACCGCAACACACTGGCCCCGAAGCCGACCACAAGGCGCTGGCCGTTGCCCGGATCGAGAATCACTATTTCCGCCACAACTGCTGGCTGGAGCCGAACCAGTTGCTGCGCGACGCGCACCGCTTGCACCAGATCCCCGGGATAATCGTGCAAGGCCGCCACGACTGTTGCACCCCGCCGGCTGCCGCATGGGCGCTTAAGCAGGCCTGGCCGCAAGTCGAGCTGCAGATTATCCCCGATGGTGGCCACCTGTTCACCGAACCCGGCATCACCGACGGACTGGTCCGCGCCGCTGACCGCTTTGCAGGCAAACCGGCCTAGCCAAAGAGCCATCTGGCCAATCCCGTTTCAGCCGCCTATGGGGCAGGCCATGGCCGACATCCTTGTCATCGACAATTACGACAGCTTCACCTGGAACCTGGTCCACTACCTGATGGAATTGGGCGCAGCGGTAGAGGTGGTCCGCAATGATGCGATCTCGGCACGGGAGGCCGTGACCAGCGGAGCCAAGGGCTTCCTCATCTCGCCCGGGCCTTGCACGCCTAACGAAGCGGGGATCAGCCTCGATCTCGTTGCTGCCTGTGCCGATGTGGCCAAGCCCTTGCTGGGCGTGTGCCTCGGTCACCAGTCGATCGGCCAGCATTTCGGCGGCAAAGTGGTTCGCGGCGGACTGATGCACGGCAAGACCAGCCCGGTCACGCACGATGGCACCGGCATTTTCGCCGGCCTGCCCTCGCCTTTCATCGCCACGCGCTATCACTCGTTGATTGTGGACGATGTTCCCGATGGGCTGGTGGTCAACTGCACGTCGGATGATGGCCATGTCATGGGCTTTCGCCACCGGGAACTGCCAATCCACGGCGTACAATTTCACCCCGAATCCATCGCGACCGAGCACGGCCACGAAATGCTCGCCAACTTCCTGCGCATGGCCGGGCTAGAGCCAAAGGCAATCGCGTGAACCTGAACGAAGCGGAAGAACTGTTTGGGCGAATCCTCGACGGGCTGGTTCCCGACGAGGACATCTCCGCCCTCTTGATCGAGATGGCCGAGCGCGGCGAAAGCGCCGAGGAAGTGGCTGGAGCAGTCCGCGCGATGCGCGCCCGGATGAAGCGGGTTTCTGCCCCCGATGGCGCAATTGATGTGTGCGGCACAGGCGGAGACGGTCAGCATAGCCTGAACGTTTCAACCGCCGTGGCGCTGGTTGTCGCTTCCTGCGGAGTTCCGGTGGCCAAGCATGGCAATCGCGCGGCTTCCAGTCTGGCGGGTGGAGCCGATACGCTGGAGGCGCTTGGCCTCAATCTTAACCGCGCCTCCGAACTGGCCGAGCAGACCCTGCCCGACCTCGGCATCGCTTTCCTCTTTGCCCAGGCGCACCATCCGGCTCTGGCCCGCGTTGCCCCGATCCGCAAGGCGCTGGGCCGCCGCACAATCTTCAATCTGCTTGGCCCGCTGGCCAATCCTGCAGGTGTCAGCCGCCAGCTGATTGGCGTGGCGCGACCGGACCTGATCGCGCTCTACCGGGATGCGATGCAACTGCTGGATACCGAAGCGGCGATGATCGTCTCGGGCGCCGAAGGGCTGGACGAACTGTCCGTTGCTGGCCCCAGCTATTTCGCGACCATCGGCCTGACCCTGCCCGGCTCTGAAATCTCGCCGGACGACGCTGGTCTGGCCCCCTTCCCGCTCGAGGAACTGCGCGGCGGCGATGCCGCGTTCAATGCCGAGGCCCTGCGCCGGGTGCTGATGGGTGAGCAAGGCGCCTATCGCAATGCGATCCTGCTCAACTCCGCCGCGGCCCTGCTGGTTGCCGGACAGGTCGAAGATTGGCTGGAGGGGGTCGAGGAAGCCACCGAAGCACTCGACAAGGGCCTCGCCAAGGCGCTCCTGGATTGCTGGATCGAGACTGTGAAATGACCGACAAACTCGCCGAAATCTGCGCGACCAAGCGCGAAGAAGTAGCTGCGCGCAAGGCGCTGGCCTCGCTGTCCGATCTGGATAGCCGCGCTGCCCAGCAAACCGCGCCGCGCGGGTTCGAAGCAGCCCTGCGCCGCAAGGCTGCGGATGGTTTCGCCCTGATTGCCGAAATCAAGAAGGCCAGCCCGTCAAAGGGGCTGATCCGCCCGGACTTCGATCCGCCGGCCCACGCCCGCGCCTATCAGGCGGGCGGCGCGGCCTGTCTTTCGATCCTGACCGATTCGCCCTATTTTCAGGGGCATGAGGACTATCTGATTGCTGCCCGCGGCGCCTGCGATCTGCCCGTCTTGCGCAAGGATTTCATGGTCGATCCGTGGCAAGTGGCCGAAGCGCGCGCCATCGGCGCCGATGCGATCCTGATCATCGTTGCCGCTCTGGATGACGTCATGATGGCCGAGATCGAGGCCGCAGCACGCGAACGCGGCATGGATGTGCTGGTCGAGGTTCACAACGAGGCCGAGATGGAGCGCGCGGCCAAGCTGCAAAGCCGTCTGATCGGGGTGAACAACCGCGACCTGAAGCGTTTTGTCACCGACATTTCGATCAGTGAGCGCCTTGCTGGAATGGCTCCTGAGGGAACCTTGCTGGTCAGTGAAAGCGGCATCAATGGCCACGACGATCTGGTCCGGCTGGAAAAGAGCGGCATCCGCACTTTCCTGGTCGGGGAAAGCCTGATGCGGCAGGCCGATGTCGAGGCGGCGACTCGCGCTTTGCTCTTCGGCTGAATTAGCTTGAAGGGTGCGGCCTAAGCGCTTGACTCGTTCTCAAACGTTGCTTACTTGTTCCGCATTCGTTCACTGAACGGTGCAGGAACATTCCCGTTCCGGACCGATCCAACGGAGTGATGCCGGAATGCTGACCCGCAAGCAGCACGAACTGATCCGCTTCATCCAGGCCCGGCTTGAAGAAAGCGGCGTCTCCCCCTCGTTTGAGGAAATGAAAGAGGCGCTCGACCTCAAGTCGAAGTCTGGGGTCCACCGGTTGATTTCCGCGCTGGAAGAACGCGGTTTCATTCGCCGCCTGCCCAACCGCGCCCGCGCGCTGGAAGTGTTGCGTCAACCGGAAGACGTTTCGACCAAGGCTCCGGCCCGCGCGGCGAACACCAACACGGCGGCTGCGGCTGTGGTCCGTCCGCCCGAAGCTCGCCCTGCCCCTGCCAATGACGTAATCGAAATCCCGCTTCATGGCCGGATCGCTGCTGGCGTACCGATTGAGGCGCTTGAAACTTCGGCTACTCTGCCCGTTCCGGCGGCCCTGCTTGGCGCTGGTGATCACTACGCGCTGGAAGTGTCCGGTGATTCGATGATCGAGGCTGGCATTCTCGATGGCGACTATGCCCTGATCCGCCGTACGGACACGGCCCGCGATGGCGAAATCGTCGTCGCGCTGGTGCGCGGTGAGGAAGCGACGCTCAAATATCTCCGCCGTGAGAATGGCCGCGTTCGGCTCGATCCCGCCAATGCCGCCTACGAACCGCAGGTCTATGATCCTCGCGAAGTCGTGGTTCAGGGCAAGCTCGCCGGCCTGCTGCGGCGCTATCACTGATCCGGAACGCCGCTCGCCAGTACGGTGGGCGGCGGTGTCTTGCTCCGACGGCTCGGCGACGCAGCGCGCCACCAGCCATGCTCGCCCTGATCCTGCGCTACAGTCGTTACGGCGAGCCGGGTCAGATCGATGGTCAGGCCACCGGTCTGATCAAGCAAGCGTCGGTCCGCTCTCAACCAGCGTGGTTGGCAGGAACGCGGCAGGTAACGCGGGGCAATCACGATATCGGCCCAGTCGCATGAAGCGGCCAGGGCGCGTTCAGGAACGTAATCGCTGCCTCGTCCGATCAACAACCGCCACGTGCGGCCACCGCGCTCAAGGTTGATTACGCAGAAGTCGGAATTGCAGACCGCACCGGGCCAGTCGGCGATCTGCCGTGTCGCTCCGCTCATTCCGGCAGTCTCGATCAAATTGTCCCGGGTGTAGCCACTCTTGCTCTCGCGCAGGACCAGCAGTTCACCGCTGCTTGCTCCGGTAATGCCAAGGTGCCTGCCATCATTCGAAATCAACAGGTCAGGCGCCTTGACCAGCGTTAGCATGATAGTGCCGATCACCACCGGCACGAGACCCAGAAACCGGACCCGCGAGGTCCAGAGGGCCAGCCACAAGCCACCGACGACAAATAGGGCAAAGGTCTTATGCCCGATCGAAGGCATGGTTGAAACTGCACCCGGAACGCTGGCAACCCAGTGTGCAATGGCCAGCAGCAATTCCAGCGATTTGCCCGCCAGCCACCAGAATGGTGCGCCGAGCCCGAGCAAATCAAACAGCAGTGCCAGGGCTATCAGCGGCATCGAGACGAAAGTGGTTAGCGGAATTGCAACGACATTGGCCAAGGCGCCGTAAACTCCGGCTCGATGGAAATGGAACAGGACGATGGGCATCAGAGCCAGTTCGATCACCACGCCGGTCAGCAACAAGCCTGCCAGATTGCGCATCGCCTTGATCGGCCAATATTCATCGCGCGGGGCTGAAAATGCCCGCATGGTCTTTGAGCCGTGCAAGGCAACAATCGCGATCACGGCAGTGAAGCTCATCTGAAAGCTCGGCCCGACCAGAGCCTCGGGCCAGAACAGCAGGACTGTAAATCCGGCAATCGCCACCATCCGCATCGACAGCGGATCGCGACCGATGGCCAGCGCCAGCAGCACCAGCACCGCACCGATACACGACCGGATCGTCGGCAGGTCCATGCCCGTCAGCAAGGTATAGCCGATTCCAGCCATTGCCCCCGCCCCCGCTGCGACCAGCGGCAGGCGGACCCGCAAGGCAAGCCAGGGGAAAAGCGCCAGCAACCGCAAGGCCACGAAATAGGCTGCGGCCACGACTGCGCTGACATGAAGCCCGCTGACCGAAAGCAGGTGCGTCAGGCCGGAATCGCGCATCGCCTGATCGTCGGCTTCGGCAATGGCCCCTCGATCGCCGCTCGCCAGCGCCGCTGCAATGGCTCCCGGCGATCCTTCGAGGTTATCCCGCACGTGGTGCGACAGGCTGCGCTGCGCCGCGCTGATGACACCTCTCTCTCCCGGTGACAGGACTTCAACCGGGCCAAGTACGCTGCCAGTTGCGGAAATGCCGGCGAACCATGCGGTGCGGGCAAAGTCATAGCCCCCCGGCAGCATCGGCGCGGACGGCGGAACCAATCGCGCCCGAAACCTGATCCGCGCCCCCTCGTCGATGTCTGGCCGGGCCAGCTCCACCGGCAGATTGAGCCGCACCTTGATTGCCCGCTCTGCCCCTGGCTCCCGCATGGCAACGACGAGCCGCACCCGCTGTTCGGCCGGCCGGTCCTCACGGTCCAGAACAGTCGCTTCCAATTGCGTCACGAAAGGCCGTCCGATCGGCTCCGCACCGACAATTGCCGATTTAGCCCATACCAGCCCACACCCCAGGGCGACCGCCAGCCCCGTGACTGTGCAAGCCCGCCTTGTGAATGGATACCGCCCGTCCGGCTTCATCACCGATACCGCCGCGACGGCCGTGCCGAGCCCGCCTGTGATTACGGCCAGCCACTGCGATGCATTCGCCGCGATGAACCAGCTGGCAATTCCCAGGGCAAAGGCTACCACTGCCCACGGAGCCTGATCCAGACGCGATCTGGCCAGTAATCGTTCAACCTGCTCAAGCCCGCTAGACAAGTCCGCACGCATGCGCCAAGGGCCATGTTGCAGTGCAGCGGTATGCGCCGCTTCGCTGCCCATCGGCACCTGCGGCAATGTTTCGCGACCCATGGCGGCAAATGACAGAAAGGGACGAGTAATGGCAAGTGATAGCGTCATGGCGGCAACGGGCGAACCCCGCGGCGTCGTCACGCGATTTGCTCCCTCGCCGACCGGTTATCTGCACATCGGCGGCGCGCGTACCGCCCTGTTCAACTGGCTCTATGCCCGCCACCATGGCGGCAAGTATCTGCTGCGGATCGAAGACACCGACCGCGCTCGTTCGACCGATTCCGCCATCGAGGCGATTTTCGATGGTCTGGAATGGCTTGGCCTTGCCGGTGACGAGCCTGCAACGTTCCAGTTCGCCCGGTCCGAGCGTCATGCCGCGGTCGCGAACGAACTGCTGGCCAAGGGACACGCCTATCGCTGCTACCTGACGCCGGAAGAGCTTCAGGCCCGCCGCGAGGCTGCCCAGGCTGAACGCCGCACTTTCCGCATCGACAGCGAATGGCGCGATGCCGATCCGGCCTCGGCTCCGGCCGATCAGCCCTATGTGGTCCGGATCAAGGCACCGCGCGAAGGCGAAACCGTTATCGAAGATCTCGTCCAGGGCCGCGTCGCGGTACAGAACGCAGAACTCGATGACTTTGTCCTGCTGCGTTCGGACGGCACGCCGACTTACATGCTGGCCGTGGTTGTCGACGATCACGACATGGGCGTCACCCACGTCATTCGTGGCGACGATCACCTCAACAATGCCTTCCGCCAGTTGGTCATCATTCGCGGCATGGACTGGCCGGAACCGGCCTATGGCCACGTTCCGCTGATCCACGGTCACGACGGGGCCAAGCTGTCCAAGCGCCACGGCGCGCTGGGCGTCGATGCCTATCGCGACGAAATGGGCGTCCTGCCCGAGGCGCTGTTCAACTACCTGCTCCGCCTTGGCTGGGGCCATGGTGACGACGAAATCATCAGCCGCGAACAGGCGGTCGAATGGTTCGATATTGCCCATGTCGGCAAGAGCCCGTCGCGCTTCGACCTGGCCAAGCTGCTCAACCTCAATGCGCATTACCTGCGCGAGGCTGACGATGCGCGTCTGGCCGAACTGGTCGCGGCCAAGCTGCCGGGTGACGCCGACCTTGCCCTGCTGACCCGCGCCATGCCGGTGCTGAAGGTCCGGGCCAAGGACGTGAACGAACTGGCCGCCAGTTCCGCCTTCCTGTTCGCCCAGAGTCCTCTGACCATGGAGGACAAGGCACAGGCGCTTTTGACTGACGATGCTCGCAAATTGCTGGGCGCAATCAGTGCGCGGATCAGCGCGCAGGGTGATTGGACAATCGAGGCTCTGGAAGCCAGCTTGAAGGCCATGGCCGAAGAACTGGGTCTTGGTCTCGGAAAGCTTGCGCAACCCCTTCGGGCCGCGCTAACCGGGCAAACTACATCCCCGGGCATTTTTGACGTTCTGGTCCTGCTGGGCCGCGACGAAAGTCTGGCTCGCATTGATGAGCAGGCTGCGGTTTAAGCAGGGCAAGGTTTTGAGGAGTTAGCTAAATGGGCAATACGGTTAAACTCGGCGCCAGTGCTGGCGAAACGGAATATCCCGTCCTTTCGGGCAGCGTGGGGCCGGATGTCATCGACATCCGCAAGCTCTATGGTCAGACGGGGATGTTCACCTACGACCCGGGCTTCACCTCGACGGCTTCGTGCGAAAGCGCGCTGACCTATATCGACGGTGACGAAGGCGTGCTGCTGCACCGCGGTTATCCGATTGGCCAGCTGGCGGAACATTCCAGCTTCATGGAAGTCAGCTACCTGCTGCTCAACGGCGAACTACCCAGCAAGGATGAACTCGACAAGTTCACCAACACGATCACGCGCCACACCATGGTGCATGAACAGCTGACCAGCTTCTACAACGGCTTCCGTCGTGACGCTCACCCGATGGCGGTGATGTGCGGCGTGGTTGGCGCCCTCTCGGCGTTCTACCACGACAGCACCGACATTGCCGACCCGGTGCAGCGCAAGATCGCCAGCCACCGCCTGATCGCCAAGATGCCGACCATCGCGGCCATGGCGTACAAGTACTCGGTCGGTCAGCCGTTCGTCTATCCGGACAACAACCTGAGCTACACCGGCAACTTCCTGCGCATGACCTTCGGCGTGCCGGCAGAAGAATACGAAGTGATCCCGGCGGTTGAAAAGGCCATGGACCGGATCTTCATCCTTCATGCCGACCACGAACAGAACGCTTCGACCAGCACCGTCCGCCTGGCCGGTTCTTCGGGCGCCAATCCGTTTGCCTGCATCGCCGCCGGCATCGCCTGCCTGTGGGGCCCTGCCCACGGCGGCGCGAACGAAGCTGCGCTCAACATGCTCAAGGAAATCGGTACGCCGGACAAGATCCCGCACTATATCGAGCGTGCGAAGGATAAGAACGATCCGTTCCGCCTGATGGGCTTCGGTCACCGCGTCTACAAGAACTACGACCCGCGTGCGACCGTCATGCAGAAGACCGTGCGCGAAGTGTTCGACGCACTGAAGGTCAACGACCCGCTGTTCGAGACTGCTCTGCGTCTGGAAGAGATCGCTCTGAACGATCCCTACTTCATCGAGAAGAAGCTGTTCCCGAACGTCGACTTCTATTCGGGCATCATTCTCTCGGCGATCGGTTTCCCGACCACCATGTTCACCGTGCTCTTCGCTCTGGCCCGCACCGTGGGCTGGGTCGCGCAGTGGAACGAAATGATCAGCGATCCCGGCCAGAAGATCGGCCGTCCGCGTCAGCTCTACACCGGCCCGACGCAGCGCGACTACGTGATGATCGACAAGCGCTAAGCGCAGGTCACAATCAAACAAAAGGCCCGGCACTCACACGAGCGCCGGGCCTTTTTGTTTAAACCGTGAAAGTGTTCAGGCGGCGGGATCGGCGGGTACGTCCAGAATGAACCGCGCACCCTGCCCCGGTGCGCTCTCTACCGTCAGGTCGCCACCCATCGCCCGGGCCAGACGGCGCGAGATATAGAGCCCAAGACCCGTTCCGCCGTCCTCATTGTTCCGGCCAAGCCGCTCGAACTTGTCAAATATCCGGACCTGCTGATCGCTGGACAGACCCGGCCCCTGATCCGCCACGATCAGGCGTGCCATGGCGCCAGCCTCTTCGAGACGAATCCAGATGTGCGAACCGTCCGGCGAATAGCGGATCGCATTGCCGACCAGGTTGAGCAGGATCTGCAGGATACGGTGAGACTCCGCGATTGCCGGCAGGCTCTCTCCCTGACGCGGCGCATCGATCACGATGTCTTTTTCCTGAGCGCGTCCAGCCAGCATCCCGGCGGCGCGCTGGCCCAACTCGGCCAGGTCAATCCGCTCCGGCACGGTATCGAAATCATCAGCTTCGACTACTTCCAGATCAGCCAGATCCTGAACCAGTGCCAGAAGATGCTGCCCTGCCGCCGCGATGTCTGCGGCATAGTTGCTGTACTCTTCGGGCAGAGGACCGGCCAGACGGGCACGGATCGTTTCGGCATTGGTGATGATCCGCGAGATCGGTTCCCGCAGGACCGGGGCAATATCGCGGCCCACCAATCCCGTTTCACGACGGGGTTCGCTCGGTCCATCCACGTCCCGGTGCAGCAGCGGCACGTCGGCGGTAAGGCAGAGTTCAAATCCCGTCGGGTCGCTGCCGGGCACCAGTTGCGGTAGCAGGCTGGCGCGCCACTTGCGCTGCGAACCGGGCACGCTGAGGCTTGCCCCATCCAGCAGGCGCCAATGCATCGGTTGCTGGTGACTGGCCCCATCGACGGAGACAAAGTCGGTCCAGGGTCTGCCGCGCCCAGCCTTCATCGCGGCGTAAAGGGCGGCAAGATCGGCAGCCTCACAATCGACGGACAGCAGGCATTGCTTGTGGTCGAGCCGGGCCACCAGCTCCGCCAAGGTTCGGTCAATTGAGGCACGATGTTCGGCAATCAAAGCGGTATCTTCGGGCGGCAACGGTGCTGCCTGCCATGAGGCGAAACGCATCGAGGTGCCGCCGCCTGCCTCTGGTTCGATTTCCACCCAGGCGGTTATCGCTTCGCGGCCATTGCTGGCCTGCATCGTCCGGGCCAGTTTCAGGCCATAGAGCCGCGCCTTGCGCTCCAGCTCGCGCAGGGCCGGAATCGCGATGGTTCCCGGCAGATCACCGCCGCATTCCATCTGCAGTTCGGACAGCCGTTCGCTGGCGGACACCAGCTGTCCGTCACCATCGCTGCGCCCATGCGCAAAAGATGCTGAAAGCGCGATCATCCCCGATCAGGAGCCTGTGCCAGCCAGCAAGGCTGCAGCCTGTTCGGGGCCAAGCTGTTCGTAAAGCGCCGAAAGCGACAGGTCCGGGTGAAGCGCCTCAAGCTGTTCGGCAATCGCGGCAGACTTGAGGCCCGCAGCGCGCAGGGCAAGGCCAAGGCGTGTGGCCTGGGTATCGTGGGTCGCCAGAACCACCGCATCGCGGTCCTGCCCGCAAGCTACCGACAGCGCGGAGAGGAAAATCGCCGCCCCGGCATGGGAAACCGAAAGAGCCGCCATGACCCCGCCGCCAAGTCCGGTAACAAGCCGCGAAATCAGGCCAAGGCGGCTGCGGCTTTCATCAAAGGCCGCGCGAATTTCGCTTTCAGCCGCCGCTACTTTGGCCGAGTCGATATTCCATTGGGCCGACGCATCACGCAGGGCCAGCAGGGCAAGGTGCAAGAGATCACCGGGCATTTCGCCCAGCGGCAGTTGCATCCGCCGTCCGTGCTGAACAAACCGGGCCTGAGCGGCAAGCAGGCCCATGGCGATCGAGGAAACCTCTGGCGCGTTCGACCCGATCAATGCCTGCAACAGCGGTGAAAGCACCGGGTCCAGCCCCAAGCGCGCCTCCAGTCGGGCCGCAAGTTGTGCCTCAAGGGCCAGAGCATGGACATGAGCCAGCAGCTCAGGCTGAGAAACCAGACGGTCAAGCAGGTCGCTCTCGCGGTCTGTAGCCTGACCGGGATTCCCGCCCGGGCTGGACGTCCGATTGACCGCTGACACCAGCTGCTGTGCCAGATCAGCAAGCATTCCCCGCATCGAAGCAATGATCTCGTCGGAGAAGATCGAATGACCATCATTGCCAAGCAAATGGCGCAGAACCGGGCCAACGGATTCAAGCACGGCATCCCCGCGCGCAAGATCCCGTCGCAGAGCAGCCTCTGCCACAGCAGGGTTCATGGCCTTGGCAAGTCCTTGGTTCATGCCGCCGACATTAAGGTTAGATGGTTAATGGCTGGTTAGCTTCGCTTGGCCCAAAGGTAGAACGATTCCACCTAGAGCGATCAATGTGGCGATGATGTAGGTCGCTTCTCGCCCGACCCCGGCCATAATCGCTCCGCCCAGCAACAGCGCCAGAAATCCGCGATCGCGGAACCAGCCAGACCAGCGCGCCGGCAGCAGCCGCGCAACGATGCGCAGCATGGCAAGCAGCATGAAGGCGGGGAACAGCCGCTCGGCAAATCCCTGCGCGGCGACACCGGGAGAACCCCAGGCCGCCAGCAAGACGATGATTACGTCCAGAATGCCGCCATAGAGCGCCTTGGCGTCAAAACCCTTGAGCGGAATATTCAGTTCGGATTCGATCCGGGCGATCATTGCGGCGGCTTCCCGCGTGATCCAGCCCAGCGCCACAAAGCCCAGCCCAAGCGCGGCAAAGCCGAACCAGCCAGCCCCTAGCGCGAGGAGCGTCAAGACCGCCGCCGCCATGACCAGAACACGCGCGCCGCTGCCGGCATGGAGCAAGGCTGGCCCGAAACTGCGTACCGCCAGCAAGGCGATTCCGCTCGAAAGGCTCAAGCCCCCCTCACCGCGCGTGCGTTGCTTGATCCAAAACGGCTCGAGCGCGTGCGCCTGTTCCTCGCTGCGTACCAGGGTCCAGAACAGCCTCGCCTGATCAGGCTGCGGAATCGCCTTTTGCCGCACTCCGGCCTGCAAGGCGATGCGCAGCAAGGCCGAAGTGGCGTCACAATCGGCCGGCAGTTCGCCAAGACGCTCAACCAGACGCCCCGGCAGGCGCATGGCACCGCCGAACGCATAATTCAGGTCGATCCGTTCAAAGCCCGCCGCCAGCCCCTGATCGATGGGCTGGACGAGAACGGCCTGACCCTCTTCCAGCAAGGCCATGGCGGCGGCGGTTGAAGCGAACAGACCATCGGCGATGACCAGCACTTCATCCACCGCACTGATCAGCCCGAGCAGCGCGCGGGCCTGCCGAATGGTCTGGAACTGCGCTCCGCCAGCCACAATCTGCTGCTGCAACTCGTCAAGCTCAGCCGAAAGCGCCGGAGCAATGCAGATCACCCGCTCACACCCCAGTTGCAGGGCCAGCGCTACTTGCTGGCGCGCAACCGTAAGTCCTCCAACCCGAAGAAATGCCCGGGTCAGGGGACTGCCAACAGCAGGTTCAAGCATTGTCAGGATGGCAATGCGCAGGGTCGTTCTCCGTCCGATTTCGGGGTTGGGCGACTTCTAATAGACTAATCTGGAGGTGCCAAGCCGCGCTGTACGCGCCCAGAACCTTTTGCCAACTTGGGCTTTATCGCTCGGCTGAACATGGTAAACCCCCGGCATGACCCGCAGAACGCGCATCGTTGCGATTGACGCTGGCGAGCCGGAAGGCACGCCTGCACCCGAAACCGTCATCGAAACGGAGGCAACTCCTGCGGATAGTTCAGACGAATGGGCCGAGGAAGACGTGTCTGCGCCGCCGCGGTCGTGGGGAACGATCATCGCCTTGTTGGCAACAGCGCTGGCCGTAATTGGCTGGTCCGCGGCTTTCATCCTGGCAAATCTTGCCCAGATGCAGGCGGGTGCCCCGCTTGCGCAGTGGACGGCCTGGCTGCGTGATTGGGCGGTTCCGGTGTTGCTGGTTGCCGTGATCTGGTTGATCGCCATGCGCAACAGCCGCCGCGAAGCCCTGCGCTTTGGCCAGACGGCCCGAATGCTTGGCGAAGAATCGGCACGGCTTGAGGCGCGCCTGTCGGTCGTGAACCGGGAACTCAGTCTGGCCCGCGAATTCATCGCTTCGCAGGCCCGTGACATCGAATCCGTGGGCCGCTTGGCGACAGAGCGCCTTTCGGAACATGCCGACCGGCTCAGCACGCTGATCGCCGACAATGGCAACCGGCTCGATTCCATCCAGACCGTCAGCGCGGCAGCGTTGGAAAACATGGAAAGCCTGCGCGGCCACCTGCCGGTTATCGCCAGCTCGGCCAAAGACGTTACCAACAATATCGGCACTGCCGGTCGCACGGCGAATGCCCAGATCGAAGAGCTGGAGGCCGGTTTCAAACGCCTGACTGAAATCGGTGAGAACAGCGGGCGCGAGGTCGCCAGCCTGCGCTCCACCGTGGACAGCGCCTTGGCCGAATTCACCCGGCAGGCCGATCAGCTGGGCGAAATCGCCGAGCAGCGCTTTGCCGCTCTGGAAGAGCGCGGGAGCGAATTCCGCACCCAGCTGGAAAGCCACGAAGTCGAAGCGTTGGCCGCCATCCGCAGCCGCGCCACGGCACTGGCAAACGAACTGGAAGAAGCGCGCAAGGTCCTCGACGAGCAGGAAAGCGAGAGCCTCACCTCGCTGCGCGCCCGCCTTACCGCGATCCGTGATGAAAGCGGCGCACTAGTCCGCTCGCTGCGCGAAGGTGAAGGCAATGCGCTGCAGGCCTGGAAGGGCGCCATTGCTCAACTGGAGGAAGGCCTGACCGGGGCAATCGCCCGAGTGGCCGAAATTGACGAAAAAGCCATGTCGTCAGCCCGCCACCGCCTGTCCGAACTGGCCAAAGAGGCGGCGGAGCTGGATGGCCGCATGGCCGAACGCGACCGCCACTTCGCGGCCGAACTGGAAAAGCGCCAGCAAGACTTCGAAGCGCGACATGCGCAGTTCCTCGCCAACCTGTCCGCCCAGCTTGAGCGGCTTGACCTGCAAATCGACGAGCGCCGCGCTGCGCAAGAACAGCATGGCCGCGAACTCGTCGCGCAGAGCGAAGGAGTGGTCGAGCAGTTCACGGCACTGGCGCACCGCCTGAGCGAAGTGAGCGCCCTGGGCGGCGAAGCCGAAGACCGGATCGCACAGAGCCTCTCGGCGCTGAGCCAGAACCTTGCCGCAAGCCGTGAGGCGCTGGTCGGCACGGACGCTGCGATTGCCGAACTGACCGACGGCAGCGTTCGCCTGCTGGAACTGATCCAGGCCAGCGTCCAGCATTCGACCCGCGACCTGCCCGAAGCTATGGGCGTCAGCGAAGCCAAGCTGGTCGCTGTCGAAAGTCGCGTCTCATCGCTGAGCGGCGCGCTGGGCGGTGCCGAAGAGACTGGCGCCCGGATCGTCGCACAGATCGAACGCGGTGCAACCGAGTTGCAGACGGCAATCGAGCGGGTCGAGACGCTATCCGCCGGTCTCGACGCTGGAGGTTCGCGTCAGGCAGAGACGCTTGCCACCATGGCCAGCTCGCTGGAACAAGTCAGGAAGGAAAGCCTCGACCTGGCCGAGCAGGCCCAGGCCCGCCTCAAGCAGGCCATCGAAGAACTGAACCGTTCCGCCAGGGACGCTGCCAGCACGATTGGCACCTTGAGCGCCGGTGCGATCGCGGACATCGCGGCCAAGCTGGGTGACGAGAGCGCTGCCGCCATCGACAGGGCCATGCGCGAACGGGCGCAGGAAGTTGCCGGAGAACTGGAACTGGCCGCTGCCAGTGCCGCAGGCGTCAGCCGCGATGCGGCGATGCAACTGCGCGATCAACTCGCCAAGGTGAGCGAACTGACCACCCATCTGGAACAGCGGGTGGCCCACGCCCGGTCCCGCGCCGAAGAGCAGGTGGACAACGACTTCGCTCGCCGGGTCGCCCTGATTACAGAAAGCCTCAATTCCAACGCCATCGACATTGCCCGCGTGATCGACAGCGAGGTGACCGATACGGCTTGGTCGGCCTACCTGAAGGGCGACCGCGGCATCTTCACCCGCCGTGCCGTGCGCCTGCTGGATAGCGGCGAGGCCAAGACTATCGCCCATCTCTATGAGGAAGACCGCACCTTCCGCGATCACGTCAGCCGCTACATCCACGATTTCGAAGCGATGCTGCGCCAGTTGCTGTCCACGCGTGATGGTCACGCCCTGGGCGTGACGCTGCTCTCATCCGACATGGGCAAGCTCTATGTCGCGCTCGCCCAGGCGATCGAGCGGCTGCGCAATTAGAAAATGTAGCGGGTAACGTCGATGTCCTCGAGGGTCAGCCACCCCTGGACATAGTTAACGTAATAGAGCGCGAACAGCGCCAGTGAGACCCAGGTCGCGCGGATCGCGACCTGGCGTGGATTGAAATTCACCGGCGCACTGGTGACCTGTCCCGGTACAACGTCGACCTTTTCCTCGTCATGAGTCCGCACGCCAAAGGGCAGGACGAAGAAGGCGCTCATCACCCAGAACAGGAAGTAGATCGCCAGGGCTGAGGTCAGCTTCATTGTTTCAATGCTCCGCGAGGATCACCCGAACTTGCGGCTTCTTACCGGACCAGCGCTGCGCCGCGCGCCGGGCTGCCAGTCGAGCCGCCTCGGTTATAGCCTCGCGGTCATGGCGTTGACCACCCTTAAGGCGGGCCAGCGCGGCACTGACGTCTTCCTGCGCTTCGGAAACGAAATCTTCCATATCTTCATCGAGCGGCAGCCCGACGCTTTCGACATGAACCCGCCCCTTGCCGTCGAGAACCACAATCAACAGACCGTTCGCAGCCAGTCGGCGGCGCATGACGATCGCTTCACCATTGGCCGGGGAAATGATGTCGCCGTCCAGGATCAGGCGCCCTGCCCGCACTTCATCGATCTTGCCGGGCTTGCCCGGAGCAAGCCGGACCAGATCGCCGTTTTCCTGAAACACGGTCTTGGGAATTCCGCAGGCCTTGCCGAGCCGCGCCTGTTCCTTCATGTGGCGCACTTCGCCATGAACCGGAACGAGAATTTCCGGCCGCAACCAACCGTAAAGCGCCTCCAGTTCCGGTCGTCCCGGATGGCCAGAAACGTGGATTCCGCTCTGCCGGTCGGTGACCAGCGTAATATCGCGCGCAGCCAGGCGGTTCTGGATCCGGCCAATCGCGATCTCGTTGCCCGGAATCTGGCGACTGGAAAACAGCACGACATCACCCGATTCCAGAGCGATCGGATGCGTATCTTCCGCGATGCGCGAAAGCGCTGCCCGCGGTTCACCCTGTCCGCCCGTCGCCACAATCAGCACTTCACCGCGCGGCAGCGACATGGCCGTATCAAAATCGACCCGTTCGGGCAGGTCCGCCAGATAGCCGCAGCTCTGCGCCGTGCGGATAATCCGGTCAAGCGAGCGCCCGGCCACACAAAGCTTGCGATTGCTGGCCTTCGCCACTTCACCCAAAGTCTGAAGTCGGGCCACATTCGATGCAAAAGTCGTCACGACGATCCGCTTGCCGTGATGGCGCGATACTTCGTTCAGCAAGGCGGTCCGCACTGCTCCTTCAGAACCTGACGCATTCGGATTGAACACGTTGGTGGAATCGCAGACCAGCGCCAGGACGCCCTCGTCACCGATCTGGGTCAGTTCTGCTGTCGTGGCGGGGGTGCCAACCAACGGCTCGTCATCCAGCTTCCAGTCGCCGGTATGGAATACGCGCCCATAAGGCGTCTCGATCACCAGCGCGTTGCCTTCCGCAATGGAGTGCGCCAGCGGCACATAGCGGATTCCGAAAGGACCAAGCTGGAACTGGTCGAGGTGATCGATCACATTCAATTCGATCTCGTGGCGGTTGCCCGCCTCGTCCAGCTTTTCGTTGACCAGCTTTGCGGTGAATGGCGTCGCATAGAGCGGAACGCCCAGTTCCTGCGCGAAGTAAGGCACAGCACCAATGTGATCCTCATGCGCGTGAGTCAGGACTATGCCCAGCAAGTCCGCGCGGCGTTCCTCGATGAACTCCAGATCGGCAAAAAGCAGTTCGGTGCCGGGATACTCATTGGCGCCAAAGCTCATGCCCAGGTCGACCATCAACCACTTGCCATTGCAGCCATAGAGGTTGACGTTCATGCCAATCTCGCCCGAACCGCCGAGCGCGCAGAACAGGAGTTCCTTGCCGGGCTTCATGAGCGCAGGGCCACTTCATTCAATTTCAGCATCAGGAATTCCGGTTCGCATAAAGCAGCGCGATGCCGCGCAGGGTCAGGTCGGGTTCGACCCGGTCAAACAGATGGGCGTGGTGCTGAAACAGCGGAGCCAGACCGCCAGTGGCAATCACCTTCACCGGACGGCCAATCTCGGCCTTCATCCTCGCGATCATGCCTTCGACCATACTGACATAGCCCCAGTAGACACCGATCTGCATCTGGCCGACCGTGTCACGGCCAATAACGCTTGAACTGGGCGGTGGTTCGATCGCGATGCGCGGCAGCATAGCGGCCGCATTGTAAAGCGCGTCGAGCGAGAGGCTGACCCCGGTCGCAATCGAGCCGCCAAGGTAGGCCCCATCAGCACCAATGTGGTCAAAGGTCGTAGCCGTGCCGAAGGAAATGACGATCTTGTCGCCAGCTTCCAACGACTGGGCTGCAATTGCATTGACCGCACGATCCGCACCCAGCGCGCGCGGCTCGTCAACCTTCAGCGCAATGCCCCACTCCACTGGCGGGCGACCACCGACGAGCGCTTCAACCCCAAAATATTTCGCGGCAAGTTCCTGCAAGTTATAGAGCGCGCGCGGCACGACCGAGGCAATCACCACGGCCTGCACGTCGGCACGCTGATACCCTTCCATCTTGAGCAGCTGGTCCAGCCACACGGCATATTCATCTGCCGTGCGCTTGATATCCGTCGCAAGCCGCCAACGCTGTACGATTTCACCCGCATCGTTGACCAAGGCAAACTTTACATTGGTATTGCCGTTGTCGATCGCAAGCAGCATCCCTCTATCCCTATCTTCATTCTGCCAGGCGGACTTCGCCAGCGTGGATCACGCGCGTGGTGCCGTCGCCGAGGCGCAGTTGCAAGGCCCCATCGGGAGTCAATCCCGCAAAACTGCCTTTCAATGGCACTTCTCCCGGTTCACCAACGGCGAGCATCGTCCTTACCGGATGGGCAGCTGCCTGCCAGCGCCGCACCAGCAGATCCAGGCCAAAACTGCGCCAACGCTCCAGCTCCTGGGTGAATTGCCGAGACAGGCTCTCCGCAAAATGATCCCGGTCCGGGGCCGGTCCGAATGCGGAAAGGGAAATCGTCTCGCGCCCCTCGACCTTCGGGGCCTGGGACAGGTTGACTCCGATCCCGACGATCACTGAATCGCCGACGCGCTCAAGCAGGATACCGGCCAGCTTCGCCCCGCCAATCATCAGGTCGTTTGGCCATTTCAGCAGAGGAGTAGCAGGCGGAAGAACCAGTGGCGCTACAACTTCCTGCAACGCCAATCCGCTCAGCAGGGCCAGGCTCGCAGCCGGAGGATCGCCGGGGCCAATCCGCACAACGGTGGAACCCATGAAATTACCAAAGCCGTCAAACCAGGTGCGGCCCTGTCGCCCCTTCCCTGCGGTCTGCCGGTCGGCAACCAGCCAGTACCCCTCCGCCACCGCCTCGCCAGCGGATAGCCGCACGGCAAGGTCGGTATTGGTCGATCCGGTTTCGGGAACCGTCTGGATCAAGCGGCTACGAACAGCACTCCCGCAGCAATCGCTGCGAGCGCTCCAAGCCCCTTGGTCAACAACCAGCCCAGCGGCGAAATGACCAGTGCCGAGATGGCCAGCAGCCATTCATGCACCATATCGCTGCGCCCGGTTACCTTGCCCGAAGGATCATCGAAATACATGACCTTGACGATCTTGAGGTAATAGAACGCACCGATGACGCTGCCGATGGCGGCAATAACGGCCAGAGGCACAAGACCAGCGGCAACCGCGGCCTTGAACACCACGAACTTGCCCCAGAAGCCGAAGAAGAACGGGATACCAGCCATCGAGAACATGACCGAACCGAGGCCAAGCGCCAGGAACGGCCGCGTGCTGGAAAGACCGGCCAGATCGGAAATCGCCTCAAGCTGGCGACCTTCCTGATCGCGCAACATGAGCACAGCCACAAAGCCGCCAATGGTCATCGGCACATAGATGGCCAGGTAGACCAGCATGGCCGAAACGCCCTCCGGGCTGGCCGCAGTCAGACCAACCAGCATGAAGCCGACATTGTTGATCGAAGAATAGGCCAGCAGGCGCTTGACGTTGGTCTGACGAATAGCACCGAATGCGCCAACAATGATCGAAGCCAGCGCGGCAAAACCGACGATCTGCTGCCAGGCAATGGCCTGCCCACCAAATGCTTCCAGAGCAACGCGGATGGTCAGCGCTAGTGCGGCAACCTTCGGCGCCGATGCAAAAAGCGTGGTTACCGGGGTCGGCGCACCTTCATAAACGTCGGGCGTCCACATGTGGAACGGCACGGCGCTGATTTTGAAGGCTAGGCCGGCCAGCATGAAGGTCAGGCCGAACAGCGCGCCCTTTGACAGGCCGGCGCTGGTCGCAGCGGCAATGCCGTCAAAATTGATCGTACCGGTAAAGCCATAGATCAGGCTCATGCCGAACAGCAGGATGCCGCTGGCGAGCGCGCCGAGAACGAAATACTTCAGGCCTGCTTCTGCCGAGCGCTCATCCGACTTGAGGAAAGCGGCCAAAACGTATGCGGCCAGCGAGTTCAGTTCCAGACCGACGTAAAGCGTCAGCAGGTTCGTCGCCGAGACCATCAGGCTCATGCCGAGTGCCGAGAAAAGGACCAGCACCGGGAACTCGGGACGATAGCCACCGTGCTTTTCAAAGAAAGACGGAGCGATCAGCAGCGAGGCAGCGGCAGCGACGAAGATCAGCAGCTTGGCAAAGGCAGCAAAGGCATCAGCCGAGAACAGTCCGTCAAAGGCCAAGACCTCTACCCCGCCCGCGCCGTTCAGCAGCGCCGGAGCAGTGATCACGCTGGCGACAACCAGAACGAGGACGGAAAGCCAGTTAACAGCTCGCGCATCACGCGCGGTCTGTCCCCAGGCAGACCCGACCAACAGGGCGAGCCCCGAGATGCTCAGCAGGATTTCAGGCGCGGTTAAGCGCAGTGACTGCATCCAGTCCATCAGTGCGCCCCCCCTTCCTGGGCGTGTTCTTCATGCGGCTTAACCACAGCAGCGGTGAGCTTCGCATCGCTTTCCGGCTCGGCGCGCGCAAGGCGAGCATCAAGCGCAGCAATATCTTTCCGCATCGGAGCAAGGAAACTTTCAGGATAGACCCCCATCCACAGGACGGCGGCAGCAATCGGAGCCAGCATGAACCATTCGCGTGCCGAAAGGTCCGTCATGGCTGCAGCATCGGCGTTCTTCTGTTCGCCAAAGGCAATCCGGCGGTAGAGGTACAGCATGTAAGCCGCACCAAGGATGATCCCGGTCGTGGCGACGAAGGCCACCCAGCTGGAAATCTGGTAGATCCCCGCAAGGCTGAGGAACTCGCCAACGAAACCGCTGGTCCCCGGAAGGCCGATCGAAGCCATGGTGAACAACAGGAAGAACAGCGCGTACTTCGGCATGTTGATCGACAGACCGCCATAGCGGCTGATCTCACGCGTGTGCAGACGGTCATAGATCACGCCAACACAGAGGAACAGCGCGCCCGAAACCAGACCGTGGCTCAGCATGACCACCATCGAACCTTCAAGGCCCTGCACGTTGAAGGCAAACAGGCCGATGGTCACGATCGCCATGTGGGCAACCGACGAGTAGGCAATCAGCTTCTTCATGTCGTGCTGAACCAGCGCAATCAGCGAGGTCACGACCACGGCGATCATCGACAACCAGTAAACCACCCAGGCGAAGTGAGCGGAAGCTTCCGGAAACATCGGCAGCGAGAAGCGGATGAAGCCGTAGCCCCCCATCTTCAGCAGAACGCCCGCAAGGATCACCGAACCTGCTGTCGGCGCCTGAACGTGGGCATCGGGCAACCAGGTGTGGACCGGCCACATCGGCATCTTAACGGCGAAGCTGGCGAAGAACGCGAGCCACAGCCACTTCTGCGCATCGAACGGGAAGTCGTACTGCATCAGGGTCGGGATGTCGGTGGTGCCAGCAGTCTGGGCCATCCAGATCATCGCGATCAGCATCACGATCGAGCCGAGCAAGGTGTAAAGGAAGAACTTGTAGCTGGCGTAGATACGCTCGGCCCCGCCCCAGATACCGATGATCAGGTACATCGGGATCAGGCCTGCCTCGAAGAAGATGTAGAACAGGAAAAGGTCCTGAGCGGCGAAAACGCCGATCATCAGAACTTCCATCAGCAGGAAGGCGGCCATGTATTCGCCAACCCGCTTTTCGATGGACTGGCTGGCCAGAATGCAGATCGGCATCAAGAACACCGACAGCATGATGAGCGTCAGGGCGATACCGTCGATGCCCAGCTTCCAGGCAAAACCGGCAAAGATCGCGTGGCTTTCCTGGAACTGCCACTGCGCCCCACCAACGTCGAAGCTGGTCCACAGGACAATGCCAAGAGCAAGGTCGATGAGCGTAGCCACCAGCGCCACGGTACGCGCTGCCTGGGCCGAAACCATAAGGCAGATCACACCCGCTACCAGCGGCACCAGCAGCATCAGCGAAAGAATGGGAAGATCGGTCATATCAGTGCACCAGGACCCAGCTGATCGCTGCGGTGAGGCCAAGCAGCATCACCAGCGCATAGGAATAGAGGTAACCAGTCTGCAGCTTCGAAGCGAAGCGGCTGCCCTCCAGCACGGCCCAGGCCGAGCCGTTCGGACCGAACCGGTCGATCAGGCCAATGTCGCCAAGCTTCCAGAACTTGTCCCCCAGCCAGAAAGCCGGGCGGACGAAGACCAGGTTGTAAAGCTCGTCGAAGAACCACTTGTTGTAGACGAAGGTATGGATCGGACGGATCGCCGCAACCAGCTTCGCCGGGAAACCAGGGTTCTTGATATAACCATACCAGGCAATCAGCAGGCCGGTGAGCATTACGGCAGCCGGCGCCCACTTCACCCAGGTCGGCACGCCGTGCATGTGGTGGATCAGCTCTTCGCTGAACGCCACGCTGCCGCGCCAGAAGTGACCGGTGCCCTCGCTGATAAATTCGTGATGGAACACGAAGCCTGCGATGATCGCACCCAGCGACAGCACGCCCAGCGGGATCAGCATGTTGATCGGGCTTTCGTGCGGGTGATAGCCCGCCGTGCCATCGTCGCCATGCGCATGGTCGTGACCATGGTGATCGTCATGAACCGCGTGCTGGATATGCTCCGACTGATCCCAGCGCGGCTTGCCGAAGAAGGTCAGGAAAACCAGGCGCCACGAATAGAAGCTGGTCAGCAGCGCTGCTCCCAGACCCATCCAGAAGCCAAACATGCTGATCGAGGTGTGAGCGCCAAACGCTGCCTCGAGGATCGCGTCCTTCGAATAGAAGCCAGCAAAACCGAACACCCCGACAACACCGACGCCAGTGATTGCGAGCGTCCCGATGGTCATGGCCCAGAAGGTCAGCGGGATGTGCTTACGCAGGCCGCCGTAGTAACGCATGTCCTGCTCATGGTGCATCGCATGGATCACCGAACCGGCGCCAAGGAACAGCAGAGCCTTGAAGAAAGTGTGGGTGAACAGGTGGAACATCGCCGCACCCGGAGCGCCGACGCCTGCGGCAACGAACATGTAGCCAAGCTGTGAACAGGTCGAATAGGCGATGACGCGCTTGATGTCCCACTGGGTCGTACCGATCGTCGCGGCGAAGAACAGGGTGGCAGCGCCAACCGCCGTCACCACGCCCATGGCCACCGCGCTCGTTTCGAACATCGGGGACAGGCGGCAAACCATGAAGACACCGGCGGTGACCATGGTAGCCGCGTGAATCAGGGCTGAAACAGGGGTCGGGCCCTCCATCGCGTCCGGAAGCCAGGTGTGCAGACCAAGCTGCGCCGACTTACCCATCGCGCCAATGAACAGCAGGATGCACAGGATCGTCATCGTATCCCACTGCATGCCGAGGAAGCCGATGGTCGAACCGGCCATGCCAGGAGCACGATCAAGAATCTCGGGAATCGAAACCGTGTTGAAAACCAGGAACGTGCCGAAGATGCCCAGCATGAAGCCAAGGTCACCGACGCGGTTGACTACGAAAGCCTTGATCGCGGCAGCACTCGCACTCGGCTTGCGGAACCAGAAACCGATCAGCAGGTAAGACGCGAGGCCCACCCCTTCCCAGCCAAAGAACATCTGAACCAGGTTGTCGGCCGTCACCAGCATCAGCATGGCGAAAGTGAACAGGCTCAGATAGGCGAAGAAACGCGGCTGATCCGGGTCCTCGGCCATGTACCCCCACGAATAGAGGTGCACGAGTGCCGAAACCGACGTGATCACGACGAGCATGATCGCGGTCAGCGTGTCGACGCGCAACGCCCAGTCAAAGGTCAGGCTGCCCGACTGCACCCAGTGCAGCACCTGCACCACGTGCGGCTCGGCATGACCGCCGACGAACGAAAGGAAGATCGGCCAGCTCAGCGCGCAAGAGATGAACAGCGCACCAGATGTGAACGACTTTGCCAGCGTATTACCCAGCGCGCGATTGCCCAGCCCCGCAACGGCGGCAGCGAGCAGCGGCAGGAAAACGATGAAGAGGATTGGATCCACGACAGCCTTACCCCTTCAGCTGATTGACGTCTTCGACCGCAATAGTGCCGCGGTCGCGGAAATAGATGACCAGGATCGCCAGACCAACTGCCGCCTCACCAGCGGCGACGGTCAGGACGAACATGGCGAAAACCTGCCCCGTAAGGTCACCCAGGAAGCTGGAGAAGGCCACCAGGTTCAGGTTCACAGCCAGCAGGATCAGTTCGATCGCCATCAGGATGACGATCACGTTCTTGCGGTTGAGGAAGATCCCCAGCACGCCCAGCACGAACAGGATCGAGCTGACGACGACATAGTGTTCGATGCCGATCACAGCTGCACCCCCTTGCCCACTTCGGGCTTAACATTGACCGTTGCGTCACCCGGACGCCGTGCGTTTTGCTTGGCAACGATCTGCCCGCGAACGTCACTACGCTTTCGGTGGGTCAGCACAATGGCGCCAACCATCGAAACCAGCAGGAGAATGCCTGCCGCTTCGAACAGGAACAGGTATTTGCCGTAAAGCAGGTGACCGATCGCCTGGATATTGCTCATGCCCGAAGGAATGGCAGCGCTGCCGTCTGGCGTACCAAGCTGGACACCGCCAGAGCCGACCGCGCCGAGACCGATCGACATTTCAGCGAGCAACACCAGCGCCAGCGCAATACCCAGCGGGAAGTTGCGGACGAAGCCTGCCCGCAGCGCGGCAAAATCGATGTTGAGCATCATCACCACGAACAGGAACAGGACCGCGACTGCACCGACGTAGACGATCACCAGCAGCATCGCGATGAATTCGGCCCCAGCCAGAACCATCAGGCCAGCGGCGTTGAAGAAGGCGAGGATCAGCCACAACACGGAATGAACCGGGTTGCGGGCCGTTATCGTCATGGTGCCAGACAGGATCGTCAGCGCCGCGAACAGGTAGAAGGCAAGTGCCGTAATCATTGCGCGCGCCCCCTAGCGATACGGCGCATCGGCTTCAAGGTTAGCGGCAATTGCGCGCTCCCACTTGTCCCCGTTGGCCAGCAATTTCGCCTTGTCGTAGAACAGTTCCTGCCGCGTTTCCGTGGCATATTCAAAGTTCGGTCCTTCGACGATGGCGTCGACCGGGCAGGCTTCCTGGCAAAAGCCACAGAAGATGCACTTGGTCATGTCGATGTCATAGCGCGTGGTGCGACGGCTGCCGTCTTCACGCGGTTCGGCCTCAATCGTGATCGCCTGGGCCGGACATACCGCTTCGCACAACTTGCAGGCGATGCAGCGCTCTTCACCGTTGGGATAACGGCGCAGGGCGTGCTCACCGCGGAAGCGCGGCGACAGCGGGTTCTTTTCGAACGGGTAATTGATCGTCGCCTTGGGCTTGAAGAAATACTTCAAGGTCAGCCAATGCGCCTTCACGAATTCCCACAGGGTGAAGCTCTTGACGAGCTGCGCCACGGTCATACGCCGTACCTCACATACATCAGCCAGCCACTCACGATCACTACGAACAGCAGAGAGACCGGCAAGAACACTTTCCAACCCAGGCGCATCAGCTGGTCATAGCGATAGCGCGGGACAGTCGCCTTCACCCACGAGAAGATGAAGAAGAACGCGAAGATCTTGATGAACAGCCACAGCCAGCCCGGGATCAGATAGAGCGGCGCCCAATCCACCGGTGGCAGCCACCCGCCCCAGAACAGCGTCGCATTGAGCGCGCACATCAGGAGCACGTTGGCATATTCGCCCAGCCAGTAGAGCGCGAAGCTCATCGACGAGTATTCGGTCTGATAACCGGCGACCAGCTCGCTTTCCGCTTCGGTCAGGTCGAACGGAGCGCGCTGGGTTTCGGCCATGGCCGAGATCAGGAACATCACCGCCATCGGGAACAGCAGCGGGTTGAAGCCGTAACCGTTGAAGAAGCCCAGGATGTGCGCCTTCTGGCCCATCACGATCCCGTTCATCTGGAACGTGCCAGCATACATCACGACGCAGATCAGGATGAAGCCGATCGAGACTTCATAGCTGATCATCTGGGCGGAAGCACGCATGGCCGAGAAGAACGGGTACTTCGAATTCGAAGACCAGCCTGCGATGACCGTGCCGTAAACGCCCAGCGACGAGATCGCGAGGACGTAAAGCAGGCCGACGTT
>CAZLPK010000013.1:0-43234 GCA_964561375.1 uncultured Novosphingobium sp. | reverse complement strand
CACCTCGTAAAGCTGGATGTCGCCTTACGGCTCCTGTGAACTGTCCTTCAACAACAGTGCCGCCGATACCCGAGAAGCCAATGCCTTCCAGGTCAGCGCTGGTCGAAACGTTCTCGTCGGTGACGCCGACGCCAGCATAGAGGCCCGAGGTGCTCGCCAGAGCGGGGGTCGAAGCTACGGCGACGGCCGCAGCGGCCACGAGTGCAAACTTACGCATTGAAAAGTCTCCTTAAAATGCCCTTGAAGAGCGGAGCCGCGCTTAGAAGCGCATTTCATGCGTGAAAAGACCTGTCGGTCGTTATTTACTATTAAATATCAAAGTGTTGCAAAAATACTTCGCATACTTTTGCAATGTATCAGGACCTGAATGTGCGGCTGTACACAGTCAACGCGGTCTTGATCAGATAGATGATCGCCCAAGTGCCAACCAAGTCACCAAAGAAGATCGAGAAATAGCGCACCGCCGAAAAGGTGTGGTCGCCGATCACGACCCAGGCGAAGTAGTGGAATACAGCATTGCCCGCCGCGCAACCGACCGACAGGCAAAGCAGCCGCAAAGGCGTCAGGTTGGAAAGGCTGGGCTTCAGCTTTGCAAAGCGGCTGGCAATGAAAACGCCGAACGGTCCCCCAACCGAGGTAAACGCCGCAATGATGAGTTCAGGCACCAGACCGGGACCCAGATCATAGGACCCTGCCACGCTTAAATAGGCACTGGCAAAAAACAGCGTGGGAATGATCCAGTAGCCGACGATCAGAAAACCCAGCAGCCGGATAAACGCAGGCAGGAAGAATACCGAAGCGACACCATCAACCCCCTGCACCGACGCGACCACGTCAGACAGATGATACAGCGCGATATAGATCAGCCAAAGGCCAGAGCACTGCGACAGAAGGTTGAACGCGGATTTCACGGCACCAGTCTGGAGAACAACTCTTCAGCGGTATCCGTGAAATGAACTTTCCGTTTGCGGCGGTCATCCTCCATCACGGTAATATCGACCAGACCCTTGTCTTTCAGGGCAACCAGCCGGCGATAGGATGTGATCGACGAAGTACCCTTGGCCAGATCATAGGCATCGGCGACAGTCAGGGTGCCGCGCCGTTCCCACAGCTCGCGCAGTTCAAACAGCATACGTTCTTCATCGCCCGACAGTTCAGACAATGGCGGCAAACGGCGAATGCTAACCAGAAAGTTGAGTAACCGCTGCATCAAAACCTCGAATAAGAGTATGGCGCTAATGTAAGCAAAGCTGATAACAGCACAATATGCGTGAAAGTCCCTATTCCAAGGCTTTGCATCTGCCAAGCTAGCCCTGACGCGCGCGGTGTCCTAGAGAGCCGCCATGAACAAGGGATTCTTTCAATGAGCCGCAACAACGAGGAGAAGAAGGGCAAGGCCCTGCGCGGACGCGCCGGACGCATGAAGGGCGGACGCGGATCAGGCCGGGCCAGCACCGGCGCGGTCCGGCTATGGGGCCGTCATGCCGTCGAAGCAGCGCTGAAGAATCCCGGACGCCGCCACCGCAAGCTCTGGGCCACCCGCGAGGGGGTTGCATCGCTGGATGGTGAACTGCCGGCCGATTTCCCGCTGGAATGGGCCGCTCCCGCCGATCTGGCCCGCCTGGTCGCGCGCGAGGCGCCGCATCAGGGCCTGGTGCTCGATTGCGATGCCTTGGAAGACGTGTTCCTCGATGAAGTGATGGACAACGATCCGGCCCGCCCAATCCTCGTGCTCGATCAGGTGACCGATCCACATAACGTCGGTGCTATCTTGCGCTCGGCTGCGGCCTTCAATGCCGCCGCAATCGTGACCCAGGACAGGCACTCCCCGCCCGAATCCGGCACTCTGGCCAAGAGCGCTTCGGGCGCACTGGAAGTCGTTCCATGGGTTCGCGTGGTCAATCTGGCACGCGCGCTCGATGAACTGGCCGAAGCAGGCTATTGGCGCATCGGTCTGGACGGAGATGGCAAGGCGACGCTGGGCGAAGCCCTGCCCGCAGGCCCCGTCGCGTTGGTGCTGGGCGCAGAAGGCGAAGGCATGCGCCACAACATCGTGCAGCACTGCGATACGATTGCGCGCCTGCCGATTGCCAGCGCAATCGAAAGCCTCAACGTCTCGAACGCCGCGGCGATTGCCCTCTACGCCATCGCCACGCGCGACTGAACCGATCCAAGCTCCAAGGCCTGACGATGACCCATCCCGTTTCCCCCCTCGCCCGTCCCTTTCCCGATATGCCGCCGGTGGCCGGAGTGACCCTCCGCGTGGCGCGCGCGGGTTACAAGGATTGGGGGCGCTGCGACCTGACCTATGCGGAACTGGCCGAAGGCACTGCCGTTGCGGGCGTGTTCACGCGCAACGTCTGCTGCTCGTCCGAAGTCGAACTGGACCGCGCCAATGTGGCGCAGGGCCGCGCACGGGCATTGATCGTCAATGCGGGTAACTCGAACGCCTTTACCGGCTATCGCGGGCGTGAAGCGGTGGAGCAGATCATGGGCCAGGTCGCCGCCCATCTGGGCTGCGGGGCGGAACAGGTCTTCGTTTCCTCGACCGGGGTAATCGGCGTTCCCCTACCCAAGGACAAGGCGCGCGCAGGTGTGGAAGCTGCCTTCTCGGCCGAACCATGCGGCTGGGAAGACGCTGCCAATACCATCGGCACGACCGACACTTTCGCCAAGGGCGCGTTGGCGAAGGCGGTTGTCGACGGTAAGACAGTCACCCTTTGCGCGATCATCAAGGGCAGCGGCATGATCGCCCCCGACATGGCGACCATGCTGGGCTATATCTTCACCGATTGCGCAATTGCCCCGGCCTATCTTCAGCAACTGCTGAGCGCGGCCAACCAGCGCACTTTCAGCTGCATCACGGTCGATAGCGATACTTCGACCAGCGACACCGTGCTGGCCTTTGCCACGGGCGCGGCGGGCAATTCCGAACTGAGCGGCGACGACAGCCCGGGCGCGGATGCCTTTGCCGCCGCTTTGGAAGATGTCTGCCGCCAGATGGCCCACCTTGTTGTGCGCGATGGCGAAGGCGCGCAGAAATTTATCGCGGTGACGGTCAGCGGCGCGGTCAGCGATGCAAGTGCGCGTAAGATCGGTCTGGCCATTGCCAACTCGCCCTTGGTCAAAACCGCGATTGCCGGCGAAGATGCCAACTGGGGCCGCGTCGTCATGGCGGTGGGCAAGGCTGGCGAACCGGCCGACCGCGACCGCCTCTCCATCGGCTTTGGAGGTACCTGGGCCGCGCGCGACGGACAGCCGCTAGCTGACTATGATGAAGCGCCGGTAGCCGCACACCTTAAAGGTCAGGATATTTCCATCGAGGTTGACCTTGGCCTTGGTGAAGGCCGCGCCACAGTGTGGACCTGCGATCTGACCCACGGCTACATCTCGATCAACGCGGATTACCGTTCATGAGCCACACGCTCGACGATGCGGTTCTGGCCGTCATCAAGGATGCTTCGGCCCGGGCGGTGATGCCGCGCTATCAGCAGCTTGAAGCGCATGAAGTGCTCGACAAGTCGGCTGGTGAACTCGTCACTGTGGCCGACCGCGAGGCAGAAGTGATCCTTGCCGAAGGTTTGGCGAAGATCCTGCCCGAGGCCACCATCGTCGGCGAAGAAGCCTGCGAGGTCGATCCGGCGCTGATGGAGCGGCTGGGCGATGCGCTGTGCTGGATCATCGACCCGATTGACGGAACCAACAATTTCGCCAGCGGCAAGCCGCCGTTCGGCATCATGGTCGCCCTGGCCGAAGCAGGCGAAACCATCGCAGGCTGGATCTATGATCCGCTGCGCGGCCGGTTCTGCACGGCGCAGAAAGGACAGGGCGCATGGATCGATGGTGAGCGTATCAGCGCTCGGTCCAGCGGCCAGACCCCGGCGATTGCGGCGATTTCACTGATGTTTGCCGATCCTGAGCGGCGAGAGGCGCTGAAGACCCATATCGCGCCGTACTATACCTTGGTCGACATTCCGCGCTGCGCGGCAGAGCAATATCCGCGCATCATGCTGGGCGAGAATGACATCACGATTTTTGAGCGCACCCTTGCCTGGGATCATGCGGCTGGAGTGCTGCTGCTCAACGAAGCGGGCGGCAAGGTCGCGCGGCCCGATGGCAAGCCATATCGGGTTGACGAACATCTGCGGCCAAGCCTGATCGGCGCTGCCAGCCCGGCCCTGTGGGACGAACTGGCAGAGCGGATGCAGGCGCTTTAGAGGACGCTTTCCAGCCAGCCCTTGAGCTGGCTCTTCGGAGCGGCGCCCAGCTTTTGCGCCACTGGCTTGCCGTCCTTGAACAGCACCATCAGCGGGATCGACTGCACGCCAAACTGGCTGGCGGTGTCGGTGTTTTCCATGATGTCGACCTTGGCGATGGTCACCTTGTCGGCCAGTTCCTCGCTGATTTCTTCCAGCGCGGGGGCAATCATCTTGCACGGACCGCACCAGTCGGCCCAGAAATCGACCAGAACGGGCTTGTCCGAACCGAGGACGTCGGCGGCGAAGCTGGCGTCGGTGACTGATTTGGTGGCCATCGGGAATCTCCTTTTGAAACGGTGCTTCCCATAGTCCACTCACGCGAGCAGCGGGATGCGTTGATCTAAACTTATGCCCTCCGGCCGATTCCGCAATGGGTCGGTGCGAAAGGATTATTCGGAACCGCCCAAACCCTGCTTGTGAACCTCCAGCAGTTCAGCCGGGATTTCGAGCAGGACTGGGGTCTGCGTGTAAAGCAATGCCGCCTGCACGGCGCGCCCCGGATAGGTCGCCTCCAGCGCCGCCGCATAGGCCGCCATCTGGCGCAGGATCGAAACCGGCACTTCATCCAGCCCGGCAGGCGGACGGCGCGCGGTCTTGAAATCAACCAGTCGGATGCGCTCCCCTTCGATCAGCAAGCGGTCAATCGTTCCGGCCACCACCTGCCCGCCGACTGTTGCCGCAATCGGCACTTCTGCCAGCGCGCCCGGTGCAAAGAGATCGGCCCAGTCGGGATGATCCAGCACTTTCAGCGCCGCTGCGACCATTGCGCCGCGGGCCTGTCCATCCAGATCGGATGCAGCGCGGGCCAGCCAGGTTTCCGCCGCGACCTTGCGTTCAGCCAGGGCGACTTCGGGCAAGCGTTCAAGCAAGCGGTGGAGCAGAACCCCGCGCCGGGCCGCCGCAGCGCCAGCTCCGGCAGGCCACGGTGGATCGCTGGTCTGATCTTCACCCAGCGCCGACGGCGCGAGTGGTTTGGGCGGGCGCGGTTCATCCGGGGCGCGACTGCTGACCCACGGCGGCAGCAAGGCAAGCTGACCACCCTGCCCCTGACGCGGCGGCGCTTCGGCTTGCGGCGCTTCGCCGTGAAGCTTCACCTCGCCCCACAGCGCATCTTCGCTCCAGTCGCCATCGAACAGCGGCTCCAGCCGGGCATACCAGCTGTCAGGATTGGGCGCCTTTTCCCGGGCATTGAGCGACCCGCCGATGAACAGCGCCTCTTCCGCGCGGGTCATCGCGACATAGAGCAGCCGCCAATGCTCCTGCATTTCCTCCAGTTCGGTCTGCGCCTTGGCCTCGGCAATTGCGCCGGCCACTTCGTGCTTGCGCAGGCTGGGCAAGGGAATGACCTTGCCGCTCAGCGGATCGGCCAGGTCCAGCGCGGAGCCGCGCGAGGCATGGGGATTGTCCGCCGCATCGGCCAGAATGACGATCGGCGCCTGCAAGCCCTTGGAGCCGTGGACCGTCATCACCCGCACTTCATCGCGGCTTTTGCCAGCTTCACGCTTCAGTTCGCCCTCACCCACATCGAACCACTGGATGAAGGTGTTGAGGCTGGGCACCTTGCTGGCGGAAAAGGCGCTGGCGGCATTGAGCAGTTCGTCAATCGGATCGTTCGCTTCGCTGCCCAGCCGCGCAACCAGCTTGCGCCGCCCCTGCCACGGGCCAGTCAGTATCCAGTGGAGCAGTGCCTGCGGCGGATCGTAATCGGCAATGCGCAGCAATTGCGACAGTTGCTCCCATACGCGCAGCACTTCCGGTTCGCCGCGATTGTTGCGCAGATGATCGAACAGGCGCACCCCCTCTGCCCGCCAGCCATGGCGCAGCAAGTCGTCCTGGCTCCACCCTACCAGCGGTGAAACCAGCAGGCAGGCAAGGTTGAGATCATCCAGCGGCTGCGCGGCAAAGCGCAGCGCGGCCATCAGGTCGCGCACGGCCAACGGCGCGGCAAGGCGCAGGCGGTCCACCCCGGCCACGGCCACGCCAGCGGCATGAAGCCGCGCCACGATCAGCCCGGCCAGTTCCTTGCGCTTGCGCACCAGCACCATGACATCGCCCGGCGTGGCGCGGCGGGCCGTGCCCTCCGGCTCCCCTTTGACCAGCGGAAAGCCGTGGTCCATCCACGCGCGGACCTGCTGGGCAATCCGGTCCGCCAGTTGCCGGTCGCTGCGGGAGAGCCAGCCTTCCTCGCCCTCGTCCGGTGCATCGGCGGCGCCTTCATCCTCTTCGGAAGGAGCACCCAGCACGCGCCAGAATACCACCTGCCCGGGGCGATCCTGCCCCTTGTGCGGCTCGGCAGGCTTGGCCAGGCCAAAGCCTTCATGCCCGATATCGGCAATCGCCCGGTCGACGAATTCCAGAATCGCGCGCGCGGTGCGGAAACTTTGCCCCAGATCGAGGTCACGCAGGGTCCGCGCCTCGCGCACCACGCGCAGCTGGGCCACGTTGCTGGCCAACCCCTCCATCTGCCCGCGCACGCGGTCCTTGGCCCGGGCGAAGTTTTCCGGACTGGTGCCCTGAAAGCGGAAAATCGCCTGCTTGTAATCGCCGACCACGAACAGAGTGCGCAGCTTGTCGCCATGCGCGCCTTCCCCGGCAAAGAAATCGCCGGTCAGTGCATCAATGATCTGCCACTGCGCTTCGTTGGTATCCTGCGCTTCGTCGACCAGAATGTGATCGAAACGGCGGTCCAGCTTGTAACGAATCCATTCGGCCAGATCGCCGCGCGTCAGCAGAGCGGCGGCCTGACGAATTTGGTCGTCAAAGTCGATGAACCCGGCCCGCGCCTTGGCATCATCCCAGGCGAGCGAGAACTTGCGCCCCACTTCCAGCGCGGGAGTGAGGAAATCGGCCAGTTCCAGCAAGGCGCGGCGTTCCTGCACCGCCTGACAGCAAGCCTGAACGGCCAGTGCGGCATCCTCGTAGAACTCTTCGTATTTGGTGATGTAGCGCAGGTTCTTGGCATTGCCCTCTTTCGAGAACAGCACTTCGACCAGCCCCGGCAGCGCTGCAAACCGCTCGGCAGGGCCATCCTCCAGCCATGACTGGATCACTGCCGCAGCCTTTTGCCCCGTGGCCGAAGACCATTGGCGATAGGCCCCAAGGCAGCATTCCAGCGCGTCGGTATCGAACACGCCGTCACTGCACAGGTCGGCAAGGTCATCCACGCTGGCATCGCTGGGCAGGCCAAGCAAGCGCAGCACATTGCTCAGCATCGGCGGTTGCCAGCCGCCCGGCCCTTCCCAAGCCTCGCGCGCCTGGGCGCAGCGCAGCAGCCAGTTCGGAACTGCAAGCGGGCCAAGCCGGATCGACAATTGCGCCAATGCGGCAAAGGTCGCCGTATCGTCGCTGCGCTCTGCCTCCAGCAGCATGTCCGACAGGACTTCGCGCAGCAGCAAATCGCGGTCGCGGTCCTCCATCGCCTTTACACCGGGCAGCAGCCCCGCTTCGTTCGGAAAGGCGGACAGCAGCCACTGGGCAAAGGCGTGGATCGTATCGATCCTGAGGCCCCCGCCCGGACAATCGAGCACGGCAGCAAACAGGCGGCGCGCCTTTTCCTGCGCCTGTGGCCCGTAATCCGCGCCAATCGCCTGCAGGTCCTGCCCCAGCGACACGGCATCGGCCCGCACCCAGCGCGCCAGCACTTCGTTGATGCGCGCCGCCATTTCGGTTGCCCCGGCCTTGGTAAAGGTCAGGCAAAGGATCTGGTCAGGCCGGACATCGTCCTGCAACAGCAGGCGCAGCACGCGGGCGGAAAGCACCTGCGTCTTGCCAGTCCCGGCCGAGGCCGAAAGCCAGACCACTTCGCCCGGATCGACTGCCGGATGCTGTTCGTCGGTCAGGGGGAAAACCCGGCTCATTCCTGCGCCTCCCCGCGCGCCTGCCATTCATCAAGGCGCATCAACTGGTCATAGTCGTTGTAACCGCCCAGGTCAGGGTTGAGCCGCGCGGTGAAGGGTTCGTCGCCCTTGATCCAGGTGTCGATGGCCTTCAGCAGATATTCCTGCGTCTTCATCAGAAACTCGTCACGCGGGATGCCCGCCTTGCGTCCTTCGGCGACCGGTTCATAGACATAGCCGAAACCGGTCGCGCTCTTGTCGTCCTTGCCAAAGGACCAGTATTCGAAGCCATCGGGCATTCCCGCCACGTCCTTGAACCCGCGCGCCGCCGCGATCAGGCCCAGGGTGCCAAGCTGCAGGGCAAAGCCATCGCGGACCTGCCCACCGGAGGGCGGCTTGCCAGTCTTGTAATCGACCACCACCAGTCGCCCGTCGGCACGGCGATCAATCCGGTCGGCGCGGCCATGGACCTTGACCCCGGCCAGCGTGAACTCACCCTTGATCTCGGTTGCCAGCACTTCGCGGCCCTGACCCCGGTCGGCGACGATCTGCTGGTCGATCCAGTCCAGCGCGCGCGACAGGCGCGGCCACCATAGACCGCGCGTCACGACATGAGCCTGCATCTTGCCCAGTTCCTGCCGGGCAAGGCTGACCAGTTCGCCGGGCCGCTCACCGGCCTTGTGCCAGGTGTCCATCACGGCATGAACAACCGTGCCCTGCCATGCGGCAGTCGGCTCTGCATCCAGCCCGTCGAGCCGCCGCAAGCGCAGGATTGCGCTGGCGTAGAATTGATAGGGGTCGCCGCGCAGCCGGTCGATTGCAGTCACGGCCAGGGCGACGTCGCGCTGTTCGGCGCTGGGAGACGGCTGCGGGCGCGGATAGGCCGGCGCGGGCGCGGCATGGTCAATCGCGCGGGCCAGTTCGACCGCCTCAACCTCACGGTGATGGTCCGCCAATTCGCCCAGCATGGCCTGAACCCGCAGGACGAAGCGGCTGGGGATCACCGGCCCGCCTTCGCTGCGCTGCGCCCAGCTTAGCACCACTTCCGGCGCGCCGAGCGCCCCGGCAAGGTCATGGGCGGCAAGCCCGATGCGGAATTCGCCCGAAGGAACACCCAGCGCGCGCAGCACCGGCGGCGGCAGGCTGGGTTCCGGACTGGGCGCGGCAGGCCAGGTCCCTTCAACCAGGCCGCCGCAAATCACCAGATCGGCCCGGCTCATCCGCGCTTCGAGCAAGCCATAGATCGACACACGCGGATGCCGCCCCCACAATGGGCGAACTGAAACCCGGTCCATCGCATCGCGCAGCACGCCGGGCAGGTCCTTTACTGCCAGCCGCGTGCCTGCCTCGTCCGCTGCACCGCGCAGTTCTTCCAGCCAGCTTGCCAGCATGCGGCCATCGGCATCGGCCCAAAGCCGCGTGCCGCAAAGTTTCTCTCCAGCCTCAGCCAGCAACGACAGCGCCTCGCCCAGCGCGATGTCCGGCTCTTCCGTCAGAAGCGGCGTCAGGACGTCCTCGACCCCGTCCCACCATTCGGCAATGCCGTCACCACGCCCGCGACGGGCCTGTTCACGGACAATATCAGCCAGCGGGGCAAGGCCCGGAGAAGGTCGCGGCCCGCGCAGGGCAAGGTCGAGCGCGCGGGCATTGTCGAGCCAGCTTGCCCGCCCCTCGCCGCCGCCAGCCAGCGGGTGCGTCAGCAGGGCCAGCAGCGGGACAGGCGCGGCCTGATCTGCCGCCACTTCGGCCAGCAGCAACAGGATTCGGCCCGCAGCGGTCTGCGGCAGCGGCCTGCCTGCCGTGTCGTCGGCATCAATCTCCCAACGCTTGAGGTGCGCCACAACCCGCGCCGCCAGACCGCGATCTGGCGTGATCAGCGCAACCCGCTTGGCCGGCACTTCCAGCGCCTGCCGGATCAGCAAGGCAATGGCCTGCGCCTCTTCGCCCGGATGCGCGCTTTCCATCAGGCGCACGCCCGAAAGGCGGCGCTGGTCCGGCTTGAGCCTGACCCAGCCCGCGCTCCCTTCGGGCGGCAGAAACAGGTTGGAAATCGCCTTGCTGCGTTCCGGCGGCGCGGCGGACATGCCGGCGCGGTGCCACGGATCAACCTCGGCCCGGTTCACGCCCATGCGGTTGAGCAGCAGCTTCAGGTGATATTGCGGATGGGCCAGGGCATCACGCTCGCCAAACGGGGCGTCGCCTTCGCTGGCCGGAATTCCGGCGCTTCCCAATGACTGCCAGACATCTTCGTCCAGCGACAGATCGAGGTCAGGCAGGATAACCGCACCATGGGGCAATTCCGACACGACCCGCAGCAGCCCCGCCAGCGCGGGTGACGCACTGGTAATCCCGGCGGCAACAATCGGATGCTCGGGCGGAGCCTCACGCCAGCGCCGCGCGGCATGGGCAAACAGGCGGTTGCGCCGTTCCGGAGCGTCGATTTCCCCGCGTTCCGCCAGTTCAGCCAGCCAGCGCGCCTGCACCCGCGCGAAAGTGCGCGTCGCGGACTGCCAGTGGCTTGCCAGATCGCCGACGATCCCGGCAATCCGCTCATCCAGCAGATCGCCCAGTTCCAGCCCTTCGACCGTAAGCCGGTCCATCGTCCGCCCGGTTTCGAAAGCGAGGCGCAGCAGGCCCGGAGCCTTGGGCGCATCGTCGCCCAGTTCGTCCCGCAGCAGCTGTGCCAGCCGTAGCCACCGCCGCGTCGGATCGGCAGCGGGCGGAATCGCGGCTCCGGCGCCCAGCGGGTCAAGCAGCGGCCCCAGCGTTTCATCAAGATCGAGATCGCCGACCACCGCCATGCGCGGCAGCAGCATCCCGCCGCCCGACAGGCGCACGAAAGCCTCGGTCACGATCCGCACCGCGCGGCTCGACGGCAACAGCAGGGTTAAGCGCGCAAGGCCGAACTCGCCATGCCCGTAACGCGGGATCAGCCCGGCAACCAGCGCATCGGCAAAGCCGCGATGGGCTGCGATGGAATAGACCTTTGGCCCGGCGCGATCAGGCACGTTTCAGCCGCGCCTCTGCCGGGGCAATCGCCTCAGGCGTGCCCAGATCGAACCATTCCCCGGCATGGACCACACCGTAAAGCCGCCCTTCCTCCATCGCTCGGTTCCACAGCACATTGGTGGAAAAGGCACCTTCCGGCGCATCGCGGAGCAAGCGGTGCGCGGCGATCTGCGCGCCGATGTAGATATAGGGCGCGCTGTCCTCGTCAGCCCCACGGCGGCGCAGACGGCCATCGGGTTCGAGGTGGAAATCGCCCTTGCCGCGATGCTCAAACGCCCGCTCACGCGGGACCAGCAGCAACAGGGCGTCCATCCGTTCCGGGTCCCAGGCATCCGAAAGGTCAAGCAAGGTGTTGCGCGGCCCATCGATCCAGATGTTATCGCTGTTCAGGCAATAGAACGGATCGGGCAGCAACCCGCTGCGCCAGGCCTTGACCATGCCCCCGCCCGTTTCGAGCAGCTCCGCGCGCTCGTCGCTGAACACGACTGCGGGCTGCTCTCGCCCGGTCAGATAGGCTTCAATCTGCTCCGGCAGGTAGTGGACATTGACCACGGCCCGCCCGATCCCGGCATCGGCCAGATGCGCGATCATGTAGTCGATCAGCTTCTTGCCGCCGACTTCGATCAGCGGCTTGGGCGTGCTCGCGGTCAGCGGCAGCATCCGCTTGCCCAGCCCAGCCGCCATGACCATGGCGGTATCGGAAACCAGCGCAGTGCCGCTCATGGATTGAACTTTCCCCCGCCTGCATTGCGCAGGTCAGCGGGGATATTGGCGACAAACCAATCCGCCACCGGAGCCAGCGCCGGGTGCTTCAGGTCGCGCTCAAGCAAGGCCCAGACGCGCGGGATATAGTCCAGATAGCGCGGCTTGCCGTCACGCTTCCACAGGCGCACGAAAATCCCCACGATCTTGGCATTACGCTGCGCCCCAAGCCGCGCATAGTCGGCCCGGAAATCTTCGCCTGCGCCGGATTGCGCGAGGTAATATTCCAGCATTTCCGCTTCGAGTTCGGGCGAGACATCGCGCCGCGCGTCCTGCAACAGCGAGACCAGATCATAGGCCGGATGACCATTCAGCGCGTCCTGAAAATCGAGCAGCCCCTGATCGCGCGTTGAACCCAGCAGCATGATGTTTTCGGCATGGTAATCGCGCAGCACGGCAACGCCCGGCGTCTGGCGCGGGATCATGTCGCCCAGCACTTTTTCCCATGCGGCGACGTAACCGGCTTCGTCCACCTCAAGCCCGCGCGCAGGGCAATACCACTCGGTCAGCAGCTTCGCCTCGCGCAGGTATTCGCTCATCGAATAATCGTTGAACGGCCCCGGCGGCAGTTGGCCCAGAGTGACGAGGGCATCGATCGCCGCGCGATAGACTTCGCGTTCAGCCTCAGGATTTTCGTCGAGGTATTCGCGCATCCGCACCTCGCCGAAATCTTCCAGCAGGACCAGGCCGTCCGCCACATCTTCGGCCAGCACCTGCGGCGCGCGCATGCCGTTGGCATTCAGCCACTTGCCCGCGCGCAGGAACGGCTGCGGGTCTTCATGCGGCGGCGGGGCATGCATCAGCATCGCGCTCTTTTCGCCGTCACGGATACGGAAATAGCGGCGGAACGAGGCATCGCCCGCCAGCGGCTCGATCTGCGCGGCACCCCAGCCAGCAGTGATCAAAAATGCAGTGATGCCGTCTGGCAGATTTTCATTCATTCCCATCGCCCTAGCCAATCGGAACCGGGCTCGACAATCGCCCGGCGCCCTCTTTCCGCAGTTTCCAGCCGCAGCGAAAGGCAGCCCGGCTCATGCGCGAAACCACCTGCCATTTCCGGCCATTCAGCAATCATGGCAGCGCCATAACGGTAATCGTCCAGCCCGATTTCCTCGGCCTCTTCCGGATGCTTCAGCCGGTAAAAATCGGCATGGACCAGTGGCAGGCGCACTGCGGGCGGATCGTAAGTCTCGATAATGGCAAAGCTGGGCGAAGGCACCTCGCCCTCATGCCCCAGTGCAGCGATGATCGCGCGGGCCAAGGTCGTCTTGCCCGCCCCCAGACCGCCCGACAGCGCAACCACGTCACCGGGGCGCAGTCCATCAGCGATCCGCGCGCCAAGCTGCTCCATCGCGGCGAGATCGGGCAGGTCAATAGCTGTGCTCATGGCAGGTCCACAATCGCGGCAGTGCCCTGTCCCGGCTCGCTGATCAGTTCCAGCGTGCCGCCATGGGCCTCGATCAACTGGCGGGCAAGCGGCAGGCCAAGGCCCTGACGGCGCTCCACGCCCTTGCCGTCGGCGCTGACCTTGATCCCTTCCAGTGCGCGGGCCAGCGTTGCTGCGTCCATCCCGGCGCCGTTGTCCGAAATGACCAGCCGCGCCTTGCCTTTGTGCACGCCAAGCTCGATCAGAATTCGCCCGCCTTCAGGCGTTGCGGCAATGGCATTGTCGATCAGGTGGCCGATAGCGCGGCCCAGCCTGCGGCGGTCGCCTTCCATTCTTCCGGCGCTTTTGTCTGCCCGCATGTCAAGCGTCAGGTTGGCCGCCTTGATCCGCGCAGCGCGGTCCTCGACCAGCTTGGTCACGAAGGGCACCAGGTCGATCTCGTCACGAGCCAGCGGCAGCATTCCCGCTTCGCTCTGCGAGAGGTCGAGCACGGATTCGATCTGTTCACCCAGACGGTCGACCGACTGCAGGATCGCGCCGACATATTCCTTGCCGCTCTCGCTCAGTTCACCGCCCAGCCCGGCTTCAAGCAATTCGGCAAAACCGCCAATCGAGGTCAGCGGCGTGCGGAATTCGTAGCTCATATTCGAAAGGAAGCGGGTCTTCATCGCATCGGCTTCTTCCAGCGCGGCATTGCGCTGTTTCAGCGCCTCTTCCGCCTTCTGGGAATCGGTGATGTCGAGCACGGTCAGCAGGCCATTGCCATCGGGCAACGGCACACCGGCAAATTCCAGCGTGCGCCCATCGGCAAGGACGGCGCGGCCACCGGTCTGGCGGCGGTCCAGCGTTGCCGCGCGGATCACATCACCCACCGCCTTGACCTTGACGGCCCTCGCCAGTTTGCGGGCAATCTGATCGAGCAGGCTTTCGATCCGGGGGTGCGTATCGAGGAACGCATCGTCCAGACCCCAGTCGGCAGCAAAGCGGCGGTTCCACAACTGCATCCGGCCATCCGGGGCAAAGATCGCCAGCGATTCAAACAGACTGTCGAAAGTCGCCGTGCGGGTGCGCAGCAAGGTATCACGCGCGGCGGCCAGTTGCAGCTGCTCGGTACGGTCCTCGGCAATCAACATCAATCCGCCATCGGGCAGCGGCTGGGCGACAATGCGCAAATGCGTGCCATCGGCCAGCATCCACGCTTCTTCCTGCGGAGTGCTGGCCAGGAACCAGCCCGCCCGTTCGCGACGCCACGCGGGAAAATCGCGCGCTTCGGGCACGCGACCGGCATCGCGGGCCATGTCAAGCATCCGGTCAAACTGCGGCAGATCCAGCATGGCCGCCGCGTTGAGCGCAAAGATGCGCTGGAACGGGCGATTGGCGAAAGTCATCTGCCGTTTCGCATCGAACTGCGCGACCCCGGCGGAAAGCTGATCCAGCATGTTGCGCTGGGCATCGCGGAAGGCGCGCAGAGTGCGCGACAGTTCTTCCATTTCCTCGACATCGACGGCGTAGCCGGCAACGCCCTCGTCCCCCAGCGGCAGGTCCGAAACGCGCAAGGCGCGGCGCTGCCCGCCGATCGTGGCGGAAACCATCCGTTCGATCGGCATCTGCCTGGCCGCAGCCTGGAGCGCGATCTGCTTGGCGGTTAGGCCGTCGACGCTTTCGACCAGCTCTATTCCATCCGCCGCAACCTGCCGCGCGTCCTGTCCCGCAACGGCCTCGACATAGGCATGATTGACCAGCCGCAGTTCGCCATCAGGCCCGCGGAACCACATCGGCATGGGCGCGGCTTCGATCAGCCCGACCAGCGCGACGAAATCATCGCGCGCCCGGGCGGCCTCGTCGCGCAACTGAACCAGCTCGCTTTCGCTGTCGGAAAAGTCGAAGACCCAGACCAGCGCTGCCCCGCCCGGTGAAATCTGCGGGTCGGCCAGATGGCCGCGCAAGGCGAGACTGCGAGTCGAACCGCGCGGCGTGGCAACCATGCGGAAAGGCGCGGCAGTGCGCTGGCAGCGGCGCACGGCTTCGGTCAACTCGTTGATCTGCGCGGTGGTCAGCCCACCCTCGCCGCCATCGATCCGCTCGCCATCCAGTTCGGTAAGGAACTGCGGCACGGCATCAAGCCCCAGCCAGTTCGCCAGCCGCTGCGGCGCTTCGATCCGGCCATCGGCGCGCACCAGCAACGGGACAGCCGGACTTTCATCGACCAGACGGGCAAGGCGGCGGGACTGGCGCTGCATCGCCTCGGCCTTGCGATGGCGCAGGCGGGCGCTGGCCACTACCCAGAGAGCGGCCATGGTCCAGGCAGCCAGAAGCAGACCAAGCAGGACCAGCGCAGTCGGGGAAAGCGTCATGCCATTCAGCTATGCGCGCCAGCGAGCGAAGGCAAGGCGCGTGATGGCATCATCCCCGCGAAATGGCGCTATTTGTTGGCAGCAGCCACCATGCGGGGGAACGGCCCCGGGGACCAGCCCCGGGACCACACCAAATTGATCAGGCCAGATCAGTAGCGATAATGTTCCGGCTTGAACGGACCTTCGGCCGAAACGCCGATATAGTCCGCCTGCTTCGGGCTCAGCTTGGTCAGCTTCACGCCCAGCTTTTCCAGATGCAGCGCCGCAACCTTTTCGTCGAGGTGCTTGGGCAGAACGTAGACTTCGTTCTTGTAGTTGCTCGATTTGCTGAACAATTCGATCTGGGCCAGCACCTGATTGGTGAAGCTGGAGCTCATCACAAAGCTGGGGTGGCCGGTGGCGCAGCCCAGGTTGACCAGACGGCCCTTGGCCAGAACGATGATCTGCTTGCCATCGGGGAATTCGACCAGGTCGGTGCCCGGCTTCACTTCGGTCCACTTGTAGTTCGACAGGGCGGCGATCTGGATTTCGCTGTCGAAGTGGCCGATGTTGCAGACGATCGACATCGGCTTCATCGCCTTCATGTGCTCGGCGGTGATGACGTCCTCGTTGCCGGTGGCGGTGACGAAGATATCGCAGCGCTGCACGGCTTCTTCCATGGTGACGACTTCATAGCCTTCCATCGCCGCCTGCAGCGCGCAGATCGGGTCGATTTCGGTGACCATTACGCGCGCGCCGCCGTTGCGCAGCGAAGCGGCGCTGCCCTTGCCCACATCACCGAAGCCCGCCACGCAGGCGACCTTGCCAGCCAGCATGGTGTCGGTCGCGCGGCGGATCGCGTCGACCAGCGATTCCTTGCAGCCGTACAGGTTGTCGAACTTCGACTTGGTAACGCTGTCGTTCACGTTGATCGCGGGGAACGGCAGCTTGCCGTCCTTGGCGATCTGGTAAAGGCGGTGAACGCCGGTGGTGGTTTCTTCCGACACGCCCTTGATGTGCGCGACCGACATGGTCAGGTAGCCCGGCTTGGCCTTGAGGAAAGCCTTCAGCGCGCGGCAGAATTCGATTTCTTCGGCATTGCTGGGCTCGAACAGGTCTTCACCCGCTTCGACCCGTGCGCCCCACAGCGCGAACATGGTGGCATCGCCGCCATCGTCGAGGATCATGTTGGCAGTGCGGCCCGTACCGTCGTCCCAGTCAAAGATGCGGCCAACATAGTCCCAGTAATCGGCGAGGCTTTCACCCTTGACTGCAAAGACCGGAATACCGGCGGCAGCAATGGCGGCAGCAGCGTGATCCTGGGTCGAGAAGATGTTGCAGGTTGCCCAGCGCACTTCGGCACCGAGAGCGACCAGCGTTTCGATCAGCACCGCCGTCTGGATGGTCATGTGCAGCGAACCGGTGATCCGCGCGCCCTTCAGCGGCTGGCTGGCACCGAATTCCTGGCGCAGAGCCATCAGGCCGGGCATTTCGGTTTCGGCGATGGCGATTTCGGCGCGGCCGAACTCGGCAAGTCCGATATCGGCGATCACATAGTCTTGCTCATTGGCCACGTGGGGCAACTCCTGTCTTGAAACATCCGGCGCCCGCACAGCAAAAAGGCAGCGCCATCCTGACGCTGCCCTTAGCGGCTTGAGGGCCGCGAAGCAAATATAACAATTCCTTTATATCAGCTGAAAGATCTTGCTCCGCGATTATCCGGCACCAGCGCCCTCAGGCTACTTGCGCAGCCAGGCCAGACGCTGCGGCCCGCGGCCCAGCAATTGATCCGCCGCCTCCACCAGGGGAGCAGTCCCGCGCATCTGGGCAAGCGACCGGGTGACCTGCTTCAATTGCCCGCAGTCCAGCCACGGATGGCCCTGCCCGTACTGGTTGGCCATCTGCGTGCTGAGCCGGTCAAGCGCCCGGTTTGCTCCGCCTGCACCATAGCGCTTGGCAAATTGAGTCTTGAGCGAATTGTTGGCCGAATTGAGCGTGCCGAGATGGGCAGAGGTGAAACGGCCATAATCCGCCTGAAAATTGTCCGACGTGGTGCGGCAGCGCAGCCCGGTGACCATCAGCATGATATCCAGCCGGCGCAGCTTTTCCGCTTGTTCCGATGCTTCGGATGCGGCCGCAGGCACAGAGAAAAGCATTGATGCCGCGGCCAGAGCGGCGGCAGTGCGAGTTGCGATGGTCATGTTATGGTCTCCTGGCGGGCCCGGTCCCGCAGGCAGGAGGATAGTCGATCAGCTTTACCCAACCTTCAATCTTGGCGGTAAAGCGAAATTAACCATGCGCGCTGCGCCTTGCCCCAGAGCAAAGCGCCCCTATATTGCGACAGACTCGCAAGTTTACCCAAGCGTTCCCCAATCAAGGAGAGTGACAATGACGATCGCTGTTGGCGACAAGCTGCCTGATGTAAAACTGGTTAAGGCGACCGAAGCCGGCCCCGAAGCGGTGCAGAGCGCCGACTTCTTCAAGGGCAAGCGCGTTGCGCTGTTCTCCGTTCCGGGCGCTTTCACGCCGACCTGCTCGGCCAAGCACCTTCCGGGCTTTGTGGAAAAGGCCGCCGATCTGAAGGCCAAGGGCATCGACGAGATCGCCTGCACCGCCGTCAACGATCCCTTCGTGATGGGCGCCTGGGGCAAGTCGGGCGGCAGCGCCGACGTGACCATGCTGGCTGACGGCAACGGCGACTTTGCCGAAGCCCTGGGCCTGGTCATGGACGGCAGCGCATTCGGCCTGGGCAAGCGCGGCCAGCGCTTCTCGATGGTGGTGAACGACGGCACCGTCGAACAGCTCCACGTCGAAGCACCGGGCGAATTCAAGGTCAGCAGCGCCGAGTACATGCTCGAACAGCTCTGATCCGCATACCGGACAAGACAAAACCCCTCTCGGCAACGGGAGGGGTTTTTGATTCGGCGCAATGCGAATCGCGCCAGAAAAACAGACACATGTTCCTGCGACCCGGAGGGGAGGCCAAAAGCCGAGCCTCAACAAACTGGCCCGGAGTGCTGCAAGGCGCTCCGGGCTTCTTTATGCGGGGATCGCGTAAGTGACGCTGGCCTGCCCCAGAACCTTGCTCTCGCTTTCCTGCCACAGCCGGACATCGACCGTCGCCAGCCGCTTGCCCAGTTTGAGCAGCACCGCATCGGCGTGCACGGCCCGGGCCTCTACTGCGCGCAGGAAACTCATGTTGAGGTTGCTGGTCACGGCCATGGCAACAAGCCCGATGTGGGCCAGGATCACCGCATAGGCCGCGCGGTCGGCCAAGGCCATCTGGGTCGGCCCGGACACGATCCCGCCCGGGCGCAGCGCCAGCGCCGCTTTGGGCAAGGTCATGCGCACCCGGCCCGGCTCGATGCTGTCGATGCTGGCGTGATGATCTTCCGGTACGTCCGGAAATGCCTTGCGGAAGAACTGCTCCAGTTCCACCACGCTCATCACCGGGGTCATATCAGTAGCCCATCAGGCTGAGGACTTCCTTGCGGCTGCGGTGGTCTTCGAGGAAGCAGCCCATCATCCGGCTGGTGACCATGCCCACACCCGGAGTCTTGACCCCGCGGCCGGTCATGCAACCGTGCTGCGCCTCGATCACCACGGCAACGCCCTGCGGATTGAGGTTTTCCCAGATGCACTGCGCCACTTCGGCGGTCAGACGCTCCTGAATTTGCAGACGGCGGGCAAAGCCGTGGAGCACGCGGGCCAGCTTGGAAATGCCGACCACCCGGTTGCGCGGCATATAGGCAATCGCCGCCTTGCCGGTAATCGGCGCCATGTGGTGTTCGCAGTGCGACTGGAACGGAATGTCCTTCAGCAGGACAAGCTCATCATAGCCGCCCACTTCCTCAAACTGGCGCGAGAGGTGATAGGCCGGGTCTTCCTCATACCCCTGGCAATATTCCCGCCAGGCGCGCGCGACACGGGCTGGCGTATCGAGCAGCCCTTCGCGCGATGGATCATCACCCGACCAGCGGATCAGCGTGCGGATCGCCTCCTGTACATCGTCGGGAACGGGCAGCTTGGCCATCTGGCCTTCATCGCCGCCATCATGTGCACAGGACATAACCTTGTCTCCTCAGCCCGGCCGCCGCAGCAGGCCGCCCCGGCGAAACAGGCCGCGGCGCGAGCTGAACGGTTCAAGCAGTTCTTCAGGCCGTTCGGGATCGAACAGCGCGTTATCCGCGACTGCTTTCTCCGCATCGGTTAGCGGACGCAAGTCAAAAGGCTCCAGCCGCTTGCCGTGGCGCGGGGCATTCTCGATCAGTTCGACCATCGAACCATAACGCTCAAGATCGGCTTTGACCTTTTCGCGCGGCATTCCGGTGTGTTCGGCCAGAAGGTTGATCCGCAGCTGCCTGATCGGCTCTGCCGCATGGCCGTTTCCGGGCCGCGCCGCATCGATGAACAGGTCGCATTCACTGTCCAGCCCCATCGAGCGGTTATTCATATTGGCCGAGCCAATCCGCACGATTTCATCATCGATGATCATCGTCTTGGAGTGGACATATATCGCCGTGCCCGCCGCATTGCGCGGAATGAAGATGCGGAACCGCCGCTTGTGATCGCGGTGCGCGATGGCGTGGCACAGGCGGACCCGTGCGCCATCCATCGCAGCCTGCTCCAGCCAGCCCTCGGCCGTGGCCGGGTTGATCAGGACAATTTCCGGCGGATCAGGCTCGGCCACTTTCTCGGCAATCGCCTCGGCCACCTTGCGCGAGGCGAAATACTGGCTTTCCGCATAGATGAAGCGCCTGGCCCGGCGGATATGTTCGATGAACAACGCCTCCACTTCGCGCACCTCATCCAGCCGCCCCCAGGCTGAGCGGGTTCTGGCAATGCCGACCTCGACATTGGTGAATTCAGCCTTCAGCGTTTCCGGCCAGGCGGTTTCGGCTTGCGGAGCGCAAGGGATCAAGGCCGCCCCACCCGCCGCGACCCATCGTTCGCGGCCAAGTTCGGCCAGGGCGCCGGCCACCTCGCCCTCAACCAGCATGGAAAGGTCGTGCCACGGACCATAGAGCCGCGTCCCATAGGGATGGCGGCGGCGCGGATCGGCCTCCAGATGTGCGGGCGTGTCCCAGCGGTCGCTGGTCATGTCGATCCCGCCGCACACGGCCAGATTGTCATCGATCACGATGATCTTCTGGTGCTGGCTGCACCCCAGCGGATGAGCGGAGTCGAATTTGAAATCGATCCCGCGTTTGAAGAACCAGCGAATCAGGTCCAGAATCATCGAGCCGCGGAAAATGAATCTCAGTGCGCCGAAATTCCATTTCAGCACACGCACCTGCAGGCCCTTGGTCCGGTTGACCAGCCAGACCACGAAAGGCCCAAGCCGCGCCGGTTGCACGTCCTTGTCCGGCAGGTTGTAGAATTTGCGCCCCGGCCCCAGCCGCACCCGGGTGTCGAAATCCCAGCCGATCATGTAAATCCGCTGCCGCGCACGCAGCATCGCTTGTTGCATCAGCTCGAAATAGGCTGCCGCATCGATCACCACATGGGCCCGTGTTGCGTGAGCATAGCGCCAGACCGATCTGGACGCCGTCTTGGCAAGTGGCGCGCTATCCATCTGCCTACCGTAGGACGCGGCGCAGCCCCCTACAACAGGCAAAGACCTTCTGGAAAATATCGGCGATGCCCGCGAAGCCAGCGGCCCTTCGTGCGCTCTGCAACGGTGCCGGAAACACAAAAGGGCCAACCTTGCGGTTGACCCTTTTGGTGTATGGCGCGCCCGGAACGATTCGAACGTCCGACCCTCAGATTCGTAGTCTGATGCTCTATCCAGCTGAGCTACGGGCGCGTTGGAGAGGCGCCAATAGGGGCGTCTCCTCAGCTTGGCAAGCGCCTATTTCACCCTTTCAGATATTTTTGCAGCACCTGCGCCAAAGGAATGTCCAGCGGCGGCATTTCCAGCCCCAGAATCGCTGCGGGTTCGAACCACGCAATCTCTTCCCCGTCCAGGCAGAGCGGCTCACCGCTCCATTTGCGGCAAGTGTAAAGCAGGATGACATAGGGCAATTCAGGCGCTGCCGAAAAAGTTAAGGGCACCAGATTCTCTGGCTGCAGGCCAAGACCAAGTTCTTCGGCAATTTCGCGGCAGAGCGATTGGTCCGGCCTTTCATCAGCCTCAACCTTGCCGCCGGGAAACTCCCACAATCCGCCATGTTCGGCACCGCGCCGCCGTCGCTGCATCAGCACGCGGCCATCAGGGGCAATCAATGCCGCGGCTACGACCAGCACCGTTGTCGGAATTTTTTTCATATTTCCCGCCGGATTAAACCTTTTCTTAGGGACGATTGCCTAGGCATTGGCCCACCGTCCCGCGCGAAAGAGGCACGCATGAAGTCCCTGATCCGAATCATCAAGGAAAACCAAGGCACCTCTTCGATCGAGATGGGGCTGATCTGCGCATTAATCGTGCTGGCCATGATGTCCGCCCTGCAAGCCTTCGCCAATGGCGCGGTCAGCATGTGGGACGACGTATCCAGCAAAACCGCCACGGCAATTAGTGGCAGCAGCAATTAAACAATTATCAAGAATTATGCCCTATCTCTGCCAATGCTCAATCCGGGTGACAGGGAAAGAGCCGGGAAAATGACTGCTTAACAGGAGACCAACTATGAAGTTCATCAAGAAGCTGTTCCGCGACAATGCTGGTGCGACCGCCATTGAATACGGCCTGATCGCCGCTCTGATTTCGGTTGCTGCCATTGGCGCCATGCAGGGCCTTGGTACTCAGCTGAACAGCACCTTCAAGGCTACGTCGGATGGGATGGCTGGCAAGGCTCCAGCGAGCAATACGGCGGGCTAATAGCCTCAGGCTTACAAGAAAGGGCGGCAGGTCGATCCTGCCGCCCTTTTATTTTGTCCGCGATACTCTGGTCAGTACGTGACCAGTTTCACCTTTTGACCGGCAACGATCCGCGAATTGGCATTCAGGCCATTCAGCACCAGGAACCGGTCCAGCTGCGAATCGGTATAGGCCATCCGCGCGGCGAGCGACTGCACCGTATCGCCGCTGCGCGCCGTCACCACCGCTAACTTGCGCGGACGAATCGAGCCAGCCTCGGTAGTGCTGATTCGGCGCATTGAAGTGAACATCGAATCAAACACGCCCGACCGCCCAGCCTGGGTCAGCGTCATGAAGTGGAACGCCTTGTTCGCTTCCATCTGATAGGCAAACACGGTCACGTCGATCGCCCCGCTGCTCTGATTGACGCGCGCTATCGAATAGGCCGCCGGAATGCCGTTCACCGTGGTCCGCTGAACCTGCCCCGGGGTGATCGTCACCTTGTTCTGCTGGGCCAGCGTCGCAAATACCGAGCGGACATAGGCGTCCAGATCGCCGCCAAACTGGGCAAGCGTCAGTTGGCCCTTGCCGCTCTGTCCGCTGATCGAGACCGCCGTGGTGCCGTTGACTAGGAAAAAGCCCTCCGGCGCTTCGAACTTGAACCGCTCAACCGGGTGCGTGAAAGCTCGTCCATCGATGATCCCTTCCTTTGGATCGTCACCATAGATCAGCCCGTTGATGCTGTTCAGGAACACGTCGCGATTCAGCGCGCCCCCCGGATTCGCACCCGCCAGGCGCAGCGTGGTGGAAACGCGCGCGGCTGGATCGGGGTGAGTCGAGGCCCATTCCGGCACACGGTTTTCCTGCGCGCCAAGCAGCCGGACCGACAGCGCATTTTGCGCCGCGAGACTGGCCAGAACCGTCGACATGGCGCGCGGATCGTAACCGGCGCGGCGCAGATATTCGATGCCAAGGCGGTCGGCCTCGTTCTCCTGCGTGCGCGAGAACTTAAGCGTCAGCAGCTGCGAACCCTGCATGAAGCCCTGCTGCAGCAATTGCCCGACCTGGCTGTTGCCCAGCAATACGCCAGACAGGACCGCGCCAAGCACACCAATGACCTGATTCCGCGTCGCGGCAGACTGACGCTTGGCCGAGTGCCGCGCCGCCACGTGACCGACTTCGTGGCCCAGGACGCCGGCGAGCTCCGCCTCGTTGTTCATCAGTGCGACCAGTTGCCGGGTCGTGTAAACATAACCGCCGGGAATCGCGAAAGCATTGTCGACCGACGAGTTCAGCAGCGTCACGGTAAAGTCGCTTTGTGCGTTGGACAGACCGGACTGGACCGCGATCTTGCGCCCTACGGACACAACATAATTTGCCTGCGCGCCCTGCACTGCGCCGCCAAATTCCTGCAGCAACTGCGGGTGATACTTTGCCCCTTCCTGCTTGTCCTTGGCACTGATTGCCTGGACCGTGCCAATCGCGGCCTGAGCATTGGCAGGAGAAAACGGATCGCCAGCCGCATAGGCCGAGACGCCCAAGGCTACACTGGCCAGCAAGGCTGACGCGCGCTTTACCGGGAATGAAGTGACGGGCATGGCGCGATTCCTTTCAAAGATTTCCAAGCATGAACGGTTACACACCGTTGAAACGCATGGAAAGCCTCGAAGGTTCCGCTAAAACTCAGCCCTCGCCGATGCGCAGGAAACGCTCTTCGCGCTTGGCCCGCAGCTTGTCGGCAGGCAGCTTGGACAGTTCGTCCAGTTCCTCACCAATCGCCTTGGACAGACCCTGCGCGGTCAGCGCCGGATCGCGGTGCGCACCGCCAACCGGTTCCTTCACGATGCGGTCGATCACACCCAGGGCCAGCAGGTCCTGCGCGGTCACCTTCATCGCTTCCGCAGCGTCCGCTGCCTTTTCCGACGTGCGCCACAGGATCGAGGCACAGCCTTCAGGACTAATCACCGAATAGACCGCATGTTCCAGCATCAGAACGCGTTCGGCGCTGGCCAGAGCGACCGCGCCGCCCGAACCGCCCTCGCCCACGATCACCGCCACCATCGGCACTGGCAGAGCCAGACAAGCCTCGGTCGAACGGGCAATGGCTTCGGCCTGGCCGCGCTCTTCCGCTTCGACCCCCGGGAACGCACCCGAGGTATCGACCAGCGTCACGACCGGCAGGCCGAACCGTCCGGCCATGTCCATCAGGCGGATCGCCTTGCGATAGCCCTCTGGCTTGCCCATGCCGAAATTGTGCTTGATCCGGCTTTGCGTATCGTTGCCCTTTTCATGGCCGATCAGCATGACCCGGCGATTACCCAGCTTGGCAAAGCCGCCGATGATCGCCTGATCGTTACCGTAATAGCGGTCCCCGCCCAGCGGCATGAAATCGGTAAAGACGCTTTGCACGTAATCGACAAAGTGCGGCCGCATCGGATGGCGGGCGACCTGCGTCTTTTGCCAGGGGGTCAGCGCCTTGTAGGTCGCGGCCAGGAGGTCCGCGCTCTTCATTTCAAGGCGGCGGATTTCTGATGCGATATCGACATCACCATCTTCAGCGGTCTGGCGCAGATCGGCGATCCGGGCTTCGAGCGCCGCAACGGGCTTTTCGAACTCAAGGTAAGAAATCATGGTTTCGCGCTAGTCCCCCCGGTGCCGCTCGGCAAGACCCAAGGTGCGCTATCCCACACCCGATTGGCGCGAAAGCGGGTGCAGCGCATTGACCAAAGCCACCAAACGCGCCGAATCCACGTGAGTGTAAATCTGCGTCGTGGCAATATCGGCATGGCCCAGCAGGGTTTGCAGCACGCGCAGGTCTGCGCCTCCTTCCAGCAGGTGCGTGGCAAAGGCGTGGCGCAGCACGTGCGGGCTGACCTTTTCCGGATCGATCCCGGCCCGCGCCGCCAAAGCGCGGAGCAGTTGAAACAGGCGAATGCGGGTCAGATGCCCCTGCCGCGAAGTGGAGGGAAACAGCGCCTTGCCCTGATCGGCACGCAGCGCCAGCCAGCGCGACAGCGCCGCGCGGGCGCGTGAACTGACCGGCACCATGCGTTGCTGCCCGCCCTTGCCCGTAACCGTCAGGAACGGCGCATCGCGCGGTACGCACGCTAGCGGCAGTGAAACCAGCTCGGTCGCGCGCAGGCCTGAGCCATAGAGCAGTTCGAGCAGCGCCAGCATTCGCACCGCGTCTGCCTTATCTCCGGCAGCTTCCTGTTCGGCGCGATCGAACAGCGCCTCAACCTCGGCATGGCTGAGCAGGCGCGGCAGCGGGCGGCGCGCGCGCGGGCGCGGCAGGGCGGGAGAAGGATCGTCCTTGCGCCACCCCTCGTCGACCAGAAAGCCGTAGAACTGCCGCAAGGCCGAGCATTTGCGCGCCAGACTGGACGGGGCAAGGCTGGACCACACGGCGCCAAGCGAGGCCAGCGCTGCATTGTCCGCCTTCACCAGATCACCAATGGCTTGTTCGGCACCCTCCAGATCGCGGCGATAGGCGGCCAGGGTATTCACCGACGCGCCGCGCTCTGCGGCAAGCATGGCAAGGAAGGTTTCTACCGCGTCAGAGATTGTCAGCCCCGCGCCACGGCTTCGGCAGCGATCATCCGCGCCTCGGCATTCAGGCCAACCCGGTTCAGCGCCGAAACGATGTGGTAAAGGTGCAGCGGGGTCATCATGTCCCAGCTGTTGCCCTGCATCCCGACCCCGGCGAGCAGCGCGACCAGGGCAGCATTGTTGGCATCGGCCGCCTGATCAATCAGCCGCGTCCAATTGGTGCGGCGGTTGAGATCGACCTTCAACTTGTCAGCAAATTCGCGGGCCAAGCGATCATCGAGCCGCTTCAGGCCGTAAAGCCCGGCGAGCAGGAAGCCGCTCTTGCGCAACTGGTCGCTTGGATCATCGTCGTAGTAGCTGTTCAGCGAACCTGCCTCAACCGGCGCGCTTTGCTCCGCGGCCAGAGCGAGCAGGCCCCAGGCCAAGGACCCGGCTTCGGCCTGCGGCGCCCAGAGCATCGCATTCCGGTCCAGCCCGGCGGCGAGCATCGAGGCGATCAGTTCGGGCGCATCGTCAGCAAACTGATCCGAAACCGGCATACGCGCGGCGGCATAGGCAGTCAGCACTTGCCGCGAATAGCGCGCTTCATCGTCAGCCGCGCCGTCCCACAGTTTGCGGATTGCGGCCATGCGCTCGCTCGGGCTTTCGCCGACATAGGCGGTGCGCAGCGTTTCCGCCGCAGCCGCCAGTTCGCCTTCGATGTCTGGCTGGGCATAGATCTGGCTGTAGAGATCGACCATCGCCGCACTGGACAGGATACCTTGCGCCCCGGCCTTTTCCGCCGCAGCCGCGCGCGATTGCAGCGAGAGCATCGGCGCGGTCGCGGGAATCAGGCTGTAACGACGCGGCGCATCCCTCATCAGGTTTGCAGGCGGCTCCAGCCCGACGGCAATCGACAGGGCATAGCGCCACGGCGTCATCCCCTCGACATCGTCCCACTCCACCTTGACCGCGCGGCGGACCTTGCCCGCAGACCCGGCGAATTTCATCGCCAGCAGGCCATCGGTCCGCTTCCAGCCGTTCGGACCGATCAGGCGATCGAGCTGGGCCATGCCCGCCGCGCCATCGCCCTGAAACGAGGCGCAGATTGCCCGCAGCACCCGCCAGTCGACATCCTTGCGCGCCCCGCCCTGCACCGCGATCATCGGGCAGACGCCGGTGATGTCGCCGGTAAAGGCATAGGCATCGAGCGCCGCATTGGTCAGCTTGTCGCTGTAATTCGCCGCATCCACATCCTGCACGACTGCACGGGCCAGAGGGCCTTCGCCCATTCGCACCAGCAGGCTGGCCCGCTGTCCGGCGAAATCGGCCGGGTTCATGCCCTGAGGCGCATCCAGCCGCGAAACCAGCGCGCGGCGCAGCAGGATATGCCCCCAGCGTGACACCAGCCGGCCCTTGTTCGCGTCGAGCAGGCGGCCCACCAGCTGCAAGTCCTGACGGCCCAGCGAAGTGGCCGAAAAGCCGCCCTCGCCCATGCCCAGCACGCCGACCTGGCCCATCGAACGACGCGCGGCAGGCGGAATGTCGAACTTGGGCTTCAGGCCCAGCAGCTCGTCCAGCTCATCGGGCGACATCGCCTCGATTTCCTTGAGCGTCGGGATGCGCTGACCATTGGGCAAAGTGCGCGGCGCGGCGGGCGCAGCGGTGCTCGCCGCACCCGGAACCGGCTGAACCACCGGCGTCGAGGCGGGACTCGGCTGCGCAGCGGGGCGCGCCTTGGGCCGTTCAAAGCCCGGCGGCAAAAGCGATTCGGGCGAGGACTGGGCAAAAACCAGTGCGGAGGAGCAAATCGCCGCAGCCCCGGCAGTCAGCAAAAACAGCCGCTTCACCGGGCTTCTCCCGTCAGTTTGGCAGGCGCAAGCAGCGGGGAAACCGGCGCTTTACCGGCATCAATCCACATCCGGCCCGGCACGGCGGCAACGATCAGCATCATAGCAAAACCCATTACCGACTTGCGCCCTCTTACTGCCACGCGCGACTTCCCCAGGTGCGGAAACTTGCACTGCCGGTTAGCCTATCTATAGGCGGGGCCGCAATGGAACATGATGAAACCTCGCTCTCTGCTGCCGAAATCGAGGCGCTGGCCCAGCGGATCGACCGTCCGGTAGTCCTGGTCGGGCTGATGGGCGTGGGCAAATCCAGCATCGGGCGCAAGCTGGCAACCGCGCTGCACATGCCCTTTGTCGATGCCGACGAAGAGATCGAACGCGCCGCGCAAATGTCGATCACTGAAATATTCGCCCAGTTTGGCGAATCCTATTTCCGCGATGGCGAACGTCGCGTGATCTCGCGCCTGATCGACGGGCCGGGCACCCGTATCGTGATCGCCACCGGCGGCGGGGCTTTCGTCAACGAAGAAACCCGCGCCCTGATTCTCGACAAGGCCGTGGCCGTCTGGCTCGACAGCGACATCGACGTGCTGGTTGACCGCGTTGGCCGCAAGGATACCCGCCCGCTGCTGAAAGACGGCGATCCGCGTGAAATCCTCGCCCGGCTCAAGGCTGAACGTGAACCGGCCTATGCCCAGGCCCCGATCAAGGTGATGAGCTCTACCGGACCGCAAAGCCAGACGGTCGCCCGGGTCCTGAAAGGAATCTCTGAATGGCTGTGATCCCCGTCGACATTGCTGGCGCGCCCTATGAAGTGCGGATCGGCACCGGCCTGCTTTCCAGCCTGACGGAGCAATGCAGCGGCCGCCTGCGCAAGCGCCGCGTGCCAGTAGTGACCGACACCCAGGTTCACAAGGCGTGGGGCGCAGTGGTTGAAAAGGCCCTGCACGATGGCGGCCACGAAGCGGTCTGGCGCATCTTGCCCGCTGGCGAATCCAGCAAGAGCTGGGAACAACTGGCCGCAACCGTCGATTGGCTGCTGGCCGAGGAAGTTGAGCGCGGGGATCACGTGCTGGCCCTTGGCGGCGGAGTGATTGGCGACCTTACCGGTTTTGCCGCGAGCATCCTGAAGCGCGGCTGCAAGTTCATCCAGCTGCCGACCACGCTGTTGGCGCAAGTCGATTCCAGCGTCGGCGGCAAGACCGCGATCAACACCCCGGCGGGCAAGAATCTGGTCGGCGCGTTCCACCAGCCCTCGCTGGTTCTGGCCGACCTTGCCGTGCTGGACACCCTGCCCGAGCGTGAGCTGAAGGCCGGCTATGCCGAAGTCGTGAAATACGGCCTGCTGGGCGATGCGGATTTCTTTGCCTGGTGCCAGACGAATGGCGCCGCCATGCTGGCAGGCGATGCAGCCCTGCGGGAATATGCCGTCGCCCATTCGGTCGCGGCCAAGGCCCGCATTGTCAAGGAAGACGAGAAGGAAACGCTGGGCCTGCGCGCCCTGCTGAACCTTGGCCATACCTTCGGCCATGCGCTAGAAGCCCAGACCGGCTTTTCAAGCCGCTTGCTCCACGGCGAAGGCGTTGCCCTGGGCATGGTCCTTGCCGCCCGCTTCTCGGCCCGGCGCGGACTGATGAGCACGGCACAGGCAGATCAGGTCGCCAAGCACTTTGCCGAACTGGGTATGGCCAGCGAGATTGCCTCGCTTGGCCTCAATTGCGACGGGCAGGCTCTGGTTCAGCACATGCTCCACGACAAGAAGATGGACGCCGGCACCCTGCCCTTCGTGCTGATGAAGGGTATTGGCGAGGCGTATCTGGCCAAGGACCTGGCGCTGGACGACGTAGCGAAGTTCCTGGACGAGCAACTGGCGGGTTAATTCCAGTCCCTGCCTCGTCATTGCGAGCGCGGCGAGGCAATCACCAATTCCCGTCACCCCGGCGCAGGCCGGGGCCCAGGGTACAGCAATCTGCACCAGCCTTCTCACCCTCTGGGTCCCGGCCTGCGCCGGGATGACTAACGGGTTCGCGTTTCAGTAACCTGCAACACCTCGGGAAACGCGTGCTCGCGATTTTCCTACTCAGCCTGAATTTGCGATCCGCAAGGCGATGACCCTTTGTCCGCATCTTCAAAGCGCGCGCCCGGTGCGCAGTGGAAATTTTTTCTCCCCCCGCTGGGCAACCGCCGCATTTCAACCAAAATCCCTCAGATTTCCGTCGGATTTCGGCTGCCCGGCGAAGTGTACAACTCGTCCACTGTGTCAACTTGGCCCTGCCCACGCCGCCTCAAGCCCGCGCACTCGCAGGCGGCGAAGGGTCAGCGGCTGGCCGGAGCCTAGCCAAACACCGCGATCGACTGCATCCCAACTGCCACGGCTTCGCCGCGCGTATTCCAGATCGCCATGTCCTGGCTGGAGCAGCCCTTCTCGGCATAGTTGCCCAGTGCCTGAAGCAGGTACCAGCCATCGTCGGTCTGCGGCAGCGGGGTCAGCAGGTTGATCAGCCAGGTCATCGAACTGATCGGAACCGAGCCGGTCAGCGGCATCACGCCCGGGGGCAGCGCATCGGCCAGCAGGATCAGGGCAACCATCGGGTCCAGCCCGTCAACGTCCTTCAACCGCTCCCACCACAGGATTTCCGGCACCTTCTGCTCAGTGCGCGGCTGGGCAAAGCGGCGCTCAAAGTGCGCAGCAAAGGCGGGGCCAGAACGTTCCGGCAGCGGCTTGGCCTGATCAAGCGGCACGGTATGGGCGGGCATCGGCACATCATGCAGATGCAGGCTGCTGGCCTCGACCGGCCCCATGAACACAAAGGTCGCGCTCAGCCCGACACCGCTTTGGTTGCTTACTTCAGCGCTGATCCAGCTGGCATTGCGGCCCCGGCGCAGCACCTTGGCGCACACCTCGACCTCGCCCGCAAGTGGACCGACGAAGTTGACCGTAGCCGAACGCAGCGGCGGCAGGTCATCAGCAGCACGCTGCGCCGCGACCAGCGCCAGCGCCGCCGAAAAACCACCATAGGAGGTGCGGCCCTGCATCCAGTCTTCGGGAACAGTAGCGGCAAATCCGCCGTCGATAGGCCGCGCGGCGGCAAGGACTTGAGGAAGGCTCATCCACTTTCCATTGACGTAAACGGAAAGCGGGTCAAGCCCGGGTCGATGTCAGGGAAAGAGGTCCACAGCCTGGCAATCCGGCAGCACCGACTTGCGCAGCAAGGTGCGGTGGCAACAGGCCGGTTCGCGCTCATAGCAGAGCAGCGCAACACGGCGTTCGCGGGCCAGTTCGGCCAGTTCAGCCCCGGCCGCCATGGCCTCGGGCAGCTCCAGTTGCCCGGCATAAATCTGCTTCAACCTGGGCAGGTCCAGCGCCCGCGCTGCCGCCCTGCCCTCAGTTGGCGTACCAAGCACGCGGAAGTGGCGATATTCGATGCCCGCTTCGGCCAGATTGGCCGCCAGCGCATTCTTCGAAAAACCGGGGCGCCGACTGGCGGCAATGGCACGGACATCAGCAACAACCTCCACGCCCGCTTCCTGCAAGGCTGCAAGGAAAGCGGACATGGAGGTCTGTTCGTAACCGATGGTCCAGATCGTGGGCATGGCGTTAGCCAAACGCCCTGCGACCTATTCCAGTTCCAGGATCACCGCGTCCACGGCCAGGCTGTCACCAGCCTTGGCGTTGACCGTCTTCACCGTGGCGGACTTTTCAGCGCGGAGGATGTTTTCCATCTTCATCGCCTCAACCACGGCAAGCGGCTGTCCGGCCTCAACCTTGTCGCCCTCGCTGACGTGCAGCGCGACGAGCAGGCCCGGCATCGGGCAGATCAGGAACTTGGAAAGATCCGGCGGGACCTTTTCGATCATGTGCTGGGTCAGGTGTGCCACGCGGACAGGCAGAATCTGCGCAGTGTGGATTGCACCCCGCGTCGTCATCTTCAGGCCGGTGCGGGTCGGCTCCAGCTTCACGCCATAGGTCTGACCTTCGACGTGGGCTTCAATCACGCGATCGCCCGGCGTGTAGCTGATCCCGATGTCGAGCGGCTCACCATTGACGAGGACTTCCTCTTCCAGCTCGACCGTGAAGGTCTGGCCGCCAATCGTGACCGACCAGTCATAAGGCGGTTCCAGATCGCCGTTCAGTTGCTGGTCGATCTGCCGCGCCCGGTCTGCCCGCGCCGTGGCGACGAAACCGGCGATGGCCGCCAGATGGCCCAGCGTTTCGTCCGAAGTCGCCGCGCCGGTGAAGCCGTCCGGATATTCCTCGGCAATGAAGCCGGTGGTCAGTTCGCCCGAGCGGAAGCGCGGGTGCTGCATGATCGCGGAAACGAAGTCGATGTTGTGGCCCAGACCTTCGATTTCGAACCGGTCGAGCGCTTCGATCTGCTTGTCAGCCGCTTCGTCGCGGGTCTTGCCCCAGGTGATCAGCTTGGCGATCATCGGGTCATAGAACATCGACACTTCGCCGCCTTCATAGACGCCATCATCGACGCGCACGCCATCAATCCCGCGGCGGCCATTGGCCTCGCCATCGTCTTGCCAGCCATCAACCGGCGGCTGGTAACGGACCAGACGCCCGGTTGAGGGCAGGAAGCCGCGATAGGGGTCTTCGGCATAGACGCGGTTTTCAATCGCCCAGCCGTCGATCTTGATGTCGTCCTGCGTAAAGGCCAGCTTTTCGCCAGCAGCAACGCGGATCATCTGTTCGACCAGGTCGATGCCGGTGATGCATTCGGTAACCGGATGTTCCACCTGCAGACGGGTGTTCATTTCGAGGAAGTAGAAGCTCTCGCCGCTCGGGTCTGCCCCGCTGACGATCAGTTCGACCGTACCGGCGCTGTAATACCCGACAGCCTTCGCCAGAGCGACGCACTGTTCACCCATGGCCTTGCGCATCTTCTCCGTGACGAACGGCGACGGAGCCTCTTCCACCACCTTCTGGTGACGGCGCTGGATCGAGCATTCACGCTCGTTCAGGTAGAGGATGTTGCCGTGCTGGTCGCCCAGGATCTGGATTTCGATGTGGCGCGGGTTGAGAATGAACTTCTCGATAAACACGCGGTCATCGCCGAACGAATTCAGGCCTTCGCGCTTTACCGCTTCAAAGCCTTCGCGCACGTCCTTCTCGTCATAGGCAAGGCGCATGCCCTTGCCGCCGCCGCCAGCCGAGGCCTTCATCATCACTGGATAGCCGATCTCGTTCGAGATGCGCACCGCGTGTTCGGTATCCTCGATTTCACCCACGAAGCCGGGGACGACGTTGACGCCCGCTTCCTTGGCCAGCTTCTTGGATTCGATCTTGTCACCCATGGCGGCAATCGCGCCGACCGGCGGGCCGATGAAGGCAATGTTTTCGGCAGCCAGCTGCTCGGCAAACGAGGTGCGTTCAGACAGGAAGCCATAGCCCGGATGGACTGCTTCAGCCCCGGTCTGCTTGCAGGCGGCAATAATCTTGTCCGCGATCAGGTAGGACTGCGCGGCAGGCGACGGGCCGATATGCACGGCTTCGTCGGCCATCTGCACGAAAGGCGCGCGGGCATCGGCATCGGAATAGACTGCAACGGTCTGGATACCCATGCGGCGGGCGGTCTTGATCACCCGGCATGCAATTTCGCCGCGGTTGGCGATAAGGATTTTCTTGAACATCTGTTTGGCTTTCCGATGAATCAGATCTGTTCGAGGGCCTGGGCGAGGTCGGCCACGATATCGTCGATATGTTCGATACCGACCGAGACGCGGATCACGTCCGGACCGGCTCCGGCTTCAACCTGGGCGGCTTCTTCCAGCTGGCGGTGGGTCGTCGAACTGGGGTGGATAATCAGCGAGCGGGTGTCACCAAGGTTTGCCAGATGGCTGAACAGCTTGACCGACTGAACCAGCTTGACGCCGGCCTCGTAGCCGCCCTTCACGCCGAAGGTGAAGACCGAGCCGAACTTGCCGCCAAGATAGCGGTGCGCCAGCTGGTGATAGGGGCTTTCCGGCAGGCCGGAATAGCTGACCCAGGCCACCTTGGGATGGTTCTGCAACCACTGGGCCAGATGCAGCGCATTGGCGCAGTGCCGCTCCATGCGCAGGGCCAGCGTTTCCATGCCGGTCAGGATCTGGAACGCATTCATCGGCGCCAGCTGCGGGCCAAGGTCACGCATACCCAGCGCGCGGCAGGCGAGGATAAAGGCGAGATTGCCGAAGGCCTCGGTAAAGACCTTGCCGTGGTAAGACGGGTTGGGCTGCGACAGGTACGGATACTTGCCGTCCTTGGCCCAGTCGAACCGGCCAGCGTCCACGATCACTCCGCCCAGCGAGTTGCCATGACCGCCAAGGAACTTGGTAGCCGAGTGGACAACGATATCCGCGCCATGTTCGATCGGGCGGCACAGCATGGGCGAAGCCATGGTGTTGTCCACGATCAGCGGCACTCCGGCAGCGTGCGCCACTTCGGCAATCGCCGCAATGTCCTGAACAACGCCGCCCGGATTGGCGAGGCTTTCGATGAAAACCGCGCGGGTCTTGTCCGTAATCGCGGCGGCCACGTTGGCCGGATCATCGGCATCGACGAACTTGGCGTGCCAATCCATCTTGCGGAACGAATGGGCCAACTGGTTGAGCGAGCCGCCGTAGAGCTTCTTGGCGGCAACGATCTCGCAGCCCGGCTCCATCAGGGTGTGGAACGCCAGGAACTGCGCGGCATGGCCCGAAGCGCAGCCCAGCGCCGCCGCGCCGCCTTCCAACGCCGCGATCTTGCCTTCAAACGCCCCGTTGGTGGGGTTCATCAGGCGGGTGTAGATGTTGCCGAACTGCTCAAGGTTGAACAGGGCCGCGGCTTGATCGACATCCTCGAACACATAGCTGGCGGTCTGATAGATCGGGGTGATCCGCGCCTTGGTGGTCGGGTCGGGTTCGCACCCGGCGTGAATGGTCAGCGTTTCAAGCTTCTGAGTCATCTCATTGGCTCCTTCACCCTTCCAGCGGCGGCATGTTGTGGCCCAGCAGGCGCAGCATGTCCGCCGCGCATTCGACCACGTTGGAACCCGGGCCATAGATCCCCTGCACCCCGGCTTCGCGCAGGAAGTCGTAGTCCTGCGGCGGGATAACACCGCCCGCGACAACCTTGATGTCGGCGCGGCCAGCGGCCTTCAGATGACCGATCAGTTCGGGGATCAGGGTCTTGTGACCGGCGGCCAGCGACGAAGCGCCAACGGCATCAACGTCATTGGCCAGTGCCAGCTGCGCGGCTTCTTCCGGGGTCTGGAACAGCGGGCCAGAGGTGACGTCAAAGCCCATGTCGCTGAATGCGCTGGCGATCACGTTCGCTCCGCGGTCGTGCCCGTCCTGGCCCATCTTGGCGACCAGCATGCGCGGCTTGCGACCGAGGCGGCGGGTAACGGCTTCCACACCGTCCAGAACCTGCTGGTAACGCGCGTCCTCGGCATAGGCAGCACCGTAGATGCCCTTCACCGGGGTCGGGACAGTGCCGAAGCGGCCAAACACGGCTTCCATTGCGTCTGAGATTTCACCCAACGTCGCACGCTGGCGGGCAGCTTCGACGGCCAGTTCCAGCAGGTTGCCGTTGCCCTTTGCGCCTTCGGTCAAAGCGGCCAGAGCAGCGCGGCACTTGGCCTCGTCACGGTTTTCACGAACCTGCTTGAGGCGGGCGATCTGGGCTTCGCGGACGACGTGGTTGTCGACTTCCAGCGTTTCGAGCTGATCTTCGTTGGCAAGGCGGTACTTGTTCACGCCAACGATCACGTCTTCGCCGCGGTCAACGCGGGCCTGACGACCAGCGGCGGCTTCTTCGATCATCGCCTTGGGCCAGCCAGCAGCCACGGCCTTGGCCATGCCACCTTCGGCTTCGACGCGCTCGATGATTTCCCATGCCTTGTCGACCAGTTCCTGGGTCAGCGCTTCGATGTAGTACGATCCGCCCAGCGGATCGACCACGTTGCACATGCCCGTTTCTTCCTGAATGACGATCTGGGTGTTGCGGGCAATGCGGGCCGAGAAATCGGTCGGCAGGGCAATCGCCTCGTCCAGGGCGTTGGTGTGGAGCGACTGGGTGCCGCCCAGCATCGCGGCCATCGCCTCGATCGTGGTGCGGATGACGTTGTTGTAGGGGTCCTGCTCCTGCAGGCTGACGCCGCTGGTCTGGCAGTGGGTGCGCAGCATCTTGCTGCGTTCGTCCTGTGCGCCCAGCTTGGTCATCACCCGGTGCCACAGCACGCGCGCGGCGCGCAGCTTGGCCACTTCCATGAAGAAGTTCATGCCGATGGCGAAGAAGAACGACAGGCGACCGGCGAACTTGTCGATGTCGAGGCCCGATGCCACGCCGTATTTCACGTATTCCATGCCATCGGCGATGGTGAAGGCCAGTTCCTGCACCTGCGTGGCACCGGCTTCCTGCATGTGGTAGCCGGAGATGGAAATGCTGTTGAACTTCGGCATTTCGCGGCTGGTATAGCCGAAGATGTCCGAAATGATCCGCATCGAAGGTTCAGGCGGGTAAATGTAGGTGTTGCGGACCATGAACTCCTTCAGAATGTCGTTCTGAATGGTTCCGTCCAGCAGCTTGCGATCCACGCCCTGCTCTTCACCCGCAACGATGAAGAACGCGAGGATCGGAATGACCGCGCCGTTCATCGTCATGGAAACCGACATCTGATCGAGCGGAATGCCGTCGAACAGGATCTTCATGTCTTCCACGCTGTCGATCGCAACACCGGCCTTGCCGACGTCGCCCACAACGCGCGGATGGTCGCTGTCATAGCCGCGGTGGGTGGCAAGGTCGAAAGCGACCGACAGGCCCTTCTGGCCCGCTGCAAGGTTGCGGCGATAGAAGGCGTTCGATTCCTCGGCGGTCGAGAAACCGGCGTATTGGCGGATCGTCCACGGACGGCCCGCATACATCGAGGCGCGCACGCCGCGCGTGAATGGCGCAAAGCCCGGCAGGCCCGGATCGGCCTTCACGTCGTCCGCCGTGTAAAGCGGCTTTACCGCGATGCCTTCGGGGGTGTGCCAGGTCAGGTCCTTGCCCTTGACCTCTTTCGCCGCCGCGGCCTGCCAGTCTTCGATCTTCGCCATTACTTCCACTCGCTTAGGTTGAGATGCTGCGGTGTCTTGTCCGGCTGGGCCTGAGTGAACCTACGGCCCAGCCTAGCAAAACTCCGCGTGTTACTTGCCCTTGAATTCAGCCTTGCGCTTCTGGAGGAAGGCCAGGCCCCCTTCCATCGCGTCTGCGCTGGCACCGGCCACGCGCTGTCCTTCGGCCTCGGCCAGCAGGACCTGCGAAAGGTTGCCGTCCAGCGCGGTCTGGATATTCGCCTTCATGGTCGAATACGAAACGGTCGGGCCTTCCGACAGGCGGGTGGCGAGAGCCATGGCTTCGTCCATCAGCGCTTCATCGGCGACGGCCTTGTAGATCAGGCCCCAGTCTTCAGCCTGCTCGGCCCCGATCTTTTCGCCCAGCATCATCATGCGGGTGGCGCGGGCGCGGCCGATGGCGCGAGCCAGCAACCAGGTGCTGCCGCCATCCGGAACCAGACCGATGTTGACGAAGGCCTGCAGGAAATAGGCGCTCTTGGCAGCCACGACGAAATCGCCTGCCAGCGCGATCGAGCAACCGACGCCGGCTGCCGCACCGTTCACCGCGGTGATGACCGGTACCGGGCAGCGCAGGATCTGCGTGATCAGCGGGTTGTAATAGTTCTGCAGTGCGCGATGGCTGCCGCCCTTTTGCTGGACTGCGCTCTGCTCGCCGCGTGCGGCAAGGTCTGCGCCCGAGCAGAAGCCACGGCCAGCACCGGTGATCAGGACCGCACGGGCATCGCCCAGGTCATAGAACACTGCGCCCAGATCTTCCGCCAGCTGGATCGAGGCTGCATTCATGCGCTCGGGCCGGTTGAGCGTAACCTTGAGCACATTGCCCACGCGTTCGGTCAGGATCGTTTCGTATTCAGCCATCGTCTTTCCCTCTCTCGATTTTTTATGGTTCCGGTTCCGCTTTGATAAGCGGGTGCAAGATCAGTGCGCTTCTTTCGGCGTTTCCATGATCTCGGTCAGCACGCCCTGCATGTCGCGAGGGTGGACGAAGAAGATCAGCGTACCATGCGCGCCAATCCGCGGTTCGCCCAACACGCGCTTGCCCTGGCTTTCGAACCAGGCCTTGGCGGCGTGAATGTCCGGCACTTCGTAGCAGACGTGATGCTGGCCGCCGGCCGGGTTCTTCTCAAGGAAGCTGGCAATGGAGGCATTGCCCGGCAGCGGTTCGATCAGTTCGATCTGGGTGCCGTTCAGCGCTCCATCAGCACCGGGGGTGTCGACGAAGCACACCTTCACGCCCTGATCGGGCAGGTCGAACGGGTCGTGGATCTTGGTTGCGCCCATCACATCGCGGTAGAACACGATCGAATCCGCGATGGAGGGGGTAGCAACCCCGATATGGTTCAGACGGCCAAGTTTCATGGTCAATTCCTTACAGCGGAATGTTGTCGTGCTTCTTCCACGGGTTCTCAAGCTGCTTGTTACGCAGCTTGCGCAGACCCAGCGCGATGCGGCGGCGGGTGGAATGCGGGTGGATCACCTCGTCGATGAAGCCCTTGCTTGCCGCCACGAACGGGTTGGCGAAGCGGTCTTCGTATTCCTTGGTCCGCTCGGCAATCTTGTCGGGATCGCCGATGTCCTGGCGGAAAATGATTTCCACCGCGCCCTTGGCACCCATCACTGCGATTTCGGCAGTCGGCCAGGCATAGTTGAGATCGCCGCGCAGGTGCTTCGACGCCATAACGTCGTAAGCGCCGCCATAGGCCTTGCGGGTGATGACAGTGATCTTCGGCACGGTCGCTTCGGCATAGGCAAACAGCAGCTTGGCGCCGTGCTTGATGATCCCGCCCAGTTCCTGCGCCGTACCGGGAAGGAAGCCCGGAACATCGACGAAGGTCAGGATCGGAATGTTGAACGCATCGCAGAAGCGCACGAACCGCGCGGCCTTCTTCGACGAGTTGATGTCCAGCACACCGGCAAGGACCATAGGCTGGTTGGCAACCACGCCCACGGTCTTGCCTTCAACGCGGCCGAAACCAACAATGATGTTGGCGGCATGGCCCGGCTGGATTTCGAAGAACTCGCCTTCGTCCAGTACCTTGCGGACCACTTCCTGCATGTCGTAGGGCTGGTTGGCATTGGCCGGGATCAGGGTATCGAGGCTGTCCTCGATACGGTCCCACGGATCGTTGGTCGGACGTTCCGGTACGGCTTCACGGTTGTTGAGCGGCAGGAAGTCAAAGAAATCGCGGGCCGTCAGCAGCGCCTCGATATCGTTCTCCAGCGCCAGGTCAGCCACCGAAGTCTTGGTGCTGTGCGTGATCGCCCCACCCAGTTCTTCCTGGGTGACGACTTCGTTGGTCACGGTCTTGACCACGTCAGGACCGGTCACGAACATGTACGAGCTGTCCTTCACCATGAAGATGAAGTCGGTCATGGCGGGCGAATAGACCGCGCCGCCCGCGCAGGGGCCCATGATCAGCGACAGCTGCGGCACCACGCCCGATGCCAGCACGTTGCGCTGGAAGATTTCGGCATAGCCGCCCAGCGAAGCCACGCCTTCCTGAATGCGCGCGCCGCCGGAGTCATTCAGGCCGATGACCGGTGCACCGACCTTCATCGCCATGTCCATCACCTTGCAGATCTTCATCGCATGGCGTTCCGACACGGCCCCGCCGAATACGGTGAAGTCCTGGCTGAAGACATAGACCAGACGGCCATTGATCGTGCCGCTGCCGGTGACGACGCCGTCGCCCGGAATCACGTTGTCCGGCATGCCGAAGTCAACGCAGTTGTGCTCGACATACATGTCGACTTCTTCAAAGCTGCCTTCGTCCAGCAGGATTTCCAGCCGTTCGCGCGCCGTAAGCTTGCCCTTGGCGTGCTGTGCGTCGATCCGCTTCTGACCGCCACCCAAACGGGCTGCTGCGCGGCGCTTTTCCATTTCTGCGATATTTGCGGACATGGTCCCTCGTCCCGAATTACTCGAAGTGTTCCGCATGACGGCGCAACAGGGCAAAGTCCAATGTGAATTTGCAAAGTTGCGAAGTAACAGTTTGCAAAGTAGAAGGCACTTATGTCCTCTCGCCGCCTTTTCGCTGGCAGCCGCCTGCGCGCAATCCGCACCGAGCGGCGGCTGAAGCAGTCCGAACTCGCCGCCACCCTGGCGATTAGCACGTCCTATCTCTCTCAGCTGGAGAATGACGACCGCCCGCTCACCCCGGCCCTGATTGAGCGCCTGAGCCGCGCTTTCCCACTCGACTGGCGAGATATTGGCGCTGGCGATGCGGAGACGCGCCTTGCCGCCCTGCGCGATGCCAATGCCGATCCGCTGTTTGCCGAGCCGGTCGATGCCGCCCAACTGGCCCGCTTTGCCGAGCAGCAACCAATGCTGGCCGAGCGGTTCATTGCCCTGCACGAAGCCTATCGCCGCGCGGGGCAACGGCTGGCCATGGTGGACGAGGCGCTGTCGGCTGAAACCGGTTCGGTCGCGCGCCTGCCTTGGGAGGAGGTACGCGACTGGTTCCACCTCGAAAACAACTACGTCGACAGTCTGGATCGCGCCGCAGAAACCCTTGCCGATCAACTCGGCGGCCTGTCCCCGGAAACCGGCGCGATCGAGGCCTATCTGCGCGATGCCCTCTCTGTCTCGCTGGTCTATTCCGGGCAGGCCGGGCTGCGCTCGTTCGATGCGGAAATGGGGCACCTGACCATTGACCCCGGCCAGCCGAGCGAAAGCCGCCGCTTTCAGCTGGCGCATCAGCTGGCCGCTCTGGCGCTCAAAGATGAAATCGCCGCCGTGGTCGAGAATGCCCGGCTCAACAGCGCCGCCTCGCGCCAGTTGCTGTTCGTCGGGCTGTGCAACTATGCGGCGGGTGCCCTGCTGATGCCCTACCGCCGTTTCCGCGCTGAAGCCCGCGAAGTGCGGCATGACATCGACCGGCTGGCGCAAATCTTCGGCACCAGTTTCGAACAGACCTGCCACCGCCTTTCGACCCTGCAACGCGAAGAGGCCAAGGGGGTGCCGTTCTACTTCTGCCGGGTCGACATGGCGGGCAACATTACCAAGCGCCACTCTGCCACGCGCCTGCAATTCGCCCGGTTCGGCGGGGCCTGCCCGCTGTGGATCGTGCATGAGGCGGTGGCGATCCCCGACCGCATTCTCGTCCAGCTGGCCGAAACGCCAGACGGCGTGCGCTATGTCTCGATGACCAAGGGGCTGGTGAAACCCAGCGGCTCATACCAGCGCGCCCCGCGTCGCTATGCCGTTGCCCTGGGCTGCGAGGCCGAGCACGCCAGCGAATTCGTCTATGCCGACGGGCTGGACCTGACCGCTGCTGCTGCTGCAACCCGGATCGGCATTTCCTGCCGCATCTGCCCACGCAGCGACTGCGATCAGCGCGCCTTTCCGCCCAGCGACCGGCCGATCAGCGTCGACCCCGACCAGCGCGGGGTCGTGCCTTACCGGGTCAGCTAGAAACTGGAACGAGAGGATAGCCAGCTGGATTGCCGCGTCGCTGCGCTCGCAAAGACGAGAAATTGCCAGAGTTTCGTCATTGCGAGCGCAGCGAAGCAATCCAGCTACCCGCAGCCTCGCAGGCCAGCCACTGCCTAGCGCATCAAGACCAGTTCTTCGGCCATGCTGGGATGCAGGGCTACGGTTGCGTCGAACTGCGCCTTGGTCAGACCGGCCTTCACCGCGATGGCGGCGGCCTGCAGGATTTCTGGCGAATCCGGGCCAATCATATGGACGCCCAGCACCTTGTCGCTCTGCGGGTCGACCACCAGCTTGTAATAGCCGCGCTCAGCCTGGGCAGAGAACATGTTCTGCATCGGGCGGAAGTCTGACGTGAATACCTTCACATCGCCATGGGCCTGCCGCGCCTGCTCTTCAGTGAGCCCGACGGCAGCAATCGGCGGCTGGGTAAAGACCGCGCTGGGGATATTGTCATAGGCGGTCGTGCGCGACGCCTTGCCGAACACGGTATCGGCAAAGGCATGACCTTCGCGGATGGCGACCGGGGTCAACTGCACCCGATCGGTCACGTCACCCACGGCATAGATACTGTCACAGCTGGTCTTGTTATATTCGTCGACCGGCACTTCGCCGCCCGCACCCAGCGCAATCCCGGCGTTTTCCAGACCCAGCCCGTCAGTCTTGGGGCGGCGCCCGGTAGCGACCATGACCACGTCGGCCACGATCGGCTCACCCTCGCCCGCATGGACCAGCAGACTGCCATCGGCCTGCTTCTCAACCTTGCGGATCGGGCGGTTAAAGCCGAATTCGATCCCGCGTGCCTGCATGATCGGCAGCAGCCGCTCGGTCAGGTCATGGTCATAGCCGCGCAGGATCTTGTCGCTGCGGTTGACCACCGTCACCTGGCTGCCCAGCGCGTTGAACACCCCGGCGAATTCCAGCGCGATATAGCCCGCGCCCTGAATGACAATACGCTTCGGCAGTTCGGGCAGGTGGAACACTTCGTTCGAGGTGATGCAATGCTCTGCCCCGTCGATTTCCGGCATGACCGGCCAAGCCCCGACCGCGATCAGGATGTACTTTGCGCGAATTTCGCGCCCGCTGGCCAGCCGCACCGTATTCGGCCCGGCCACGGTCGCGCGTTCATGGAAATGATCGACCTTGTTGCTGTCCAGCGTGTTCGTATAGGCCCGCTCTAGCCGGTCGACATCGCTGGCGACGAAATCGCGCAGCTTGGCCCAGTCAAAGCTCTTGCCCTCCAGCGTCCAGCCATAGGTTGGCGCATCTTCCAGGCTGTGGGCAAAGTGCGAGGCATAGACCAGCAGCTTCTTGGGCACGCAGCCGCGGATCACGCAGGTGCCGCCAACGCGAAACTCCTCGGCCACAGCCACCCGCGCACCGTGCGAAGCGGCAATGCGGCTGGCCCGCACCCCGCCCGAACCGGCGCCAATCACGAAAAGGTCGTAGTCAAACTCTGCCATGGGTAACTCCTTGGCGGCTGATATGGGGTGAGCGATGCAGCTTTGCCAAACGGTTTTGCCGGTCAGAGTGATTGGCAACCTTCAGCGCACCCCCGCTTCCACCAGCAGCGCCTCGGTGCTGGCATCGACCTGCGCGCCGCCGCTCAGGATCGACTTGGCAATCTCCTTGCCCAGCTCCACCCCGAACTGGTCAAACGGGTTGATCTCCATCAGCACGGCACTGGCAAAGGTGCGATGCTCGTGAAAGGCGATCAGCGCGCCAAGGGTCGCGGGATTGAGGTCTTCGCACAGGATCGTGGCCGAGGGGCGATCCCCGGGATAAGCGCGCGCGCCATCTTTCGCTTCGCGCCCCGCCATTAGCGCCGCGCCCTGGGCAAGGCAATTGGCCAGCAGGTTGCGGTGATGCGCCGGATCGAGGCTGTCGCCCGGAATGATTGCGGCGATGAAGTCGACCGGGACCATGTGCGTGCCTTGATGCAGCAATTGAAAGAC
>CAZLPK010000012.1:0-49387 GCA_964561375.1 uncultured Novosphingobium sp. | reverse complement strand
CCCGCGTTCCTTACGTCACTGCTCCAGACACAAATCTGTTAACCTGGACTCGTTGTCGTGGTAAAACTGGGTGTCCATTGACAACTGTTTTTGCAGGTTACAACATCCCGGCTGGCGACAACCTGTTTGTCGGCGTCGAAGCAAACTTCGACCTGTCGTCAGCCAAGGTCGGTGATGCGACCGCCGCGACCGAGATCGACAATGCGTTCGGTTTCTCGGGCCGAATTGGCACCAACCTGAACGAAAAGACCTCGCTTTACGGCCGCGTCGGCTATCAGCGCGGTCGCTTCAGCGTCACCGAACTGGGCCAGAACGTCCAGGAATCGCTGGATGGTCTGCGTCTGGGCGCTGGCGTTGAAACCGCAGTTTCCGAAAAGGTCTCGCTGCGCGCTGAATACGGCCGCACTCACTACACTCTGCCCAAGGTAGAGCGTGACGCTCTGGCACCGCCAAAGGGTGGCTTCAACAACGACCAGTTCTCGCTGGCAGTTGTGTTCGGCTTCTAAGCCAGACGACATTTCTCCGGCAGATGGCCTTGCTGCTGCCAGGAGTGTGAGAAGGGGACAAGGTTCGCTTGCCCCCTTTTTCGTGCGTGCAAGAGCGGGGGAAGGGCGTGCGGATCGAGTGCATTTTTTTGTGAAGGCAACCGTATCGGCAGCAATCGATCGGGCCATTTTCCGAAATGTTGCGTTCTCCTTAAAATATTGAAATAATTACGATAATCAAATCTCGGCTTCCTTATCGATTTTTCCGGAAATATGATTAAATATAGTTAAAACAGATAGATAAATGGATTATCGCGAGCTTTATCTCATGTTGCATTTTTGTCATCATAGTGATGTTTTTATGACACGCATGGCCGCAAGATTTAGACCTATCTTGGCTTCTCACTTTTCTAATTTGAAATGAGAATCTAGTTCGCCTCCAGCTCCCAGTGAGCAATTAGGAGGATTTTCAATGCGTAAGTTTGCAATCGTCGCTGCAGCCGCTGTTGCTGCTGTTGCCACCCCGGCAATGGCTGCCAACTCGGGTCCGTACATCGGCGTTGGCGTGACCCACGATAACGTTGCCAGCGGTGGTGATGTTGAAGGTCTCGGAATCAACGGCATCGGCGGTACTGTCTTTGCTGGCTACGATCTGCCGCTCTCGGAAAACACCTTTGCTGGCGTTGAAGCTAACTTTGACCTGGCTTCGGCGAAGTATGAGAACAATGTCGGTTCGCTTGAGGCGGATCATGTGTTCGGTGTGACTGCTCGTCTCGGCATCAACCTGAACGAAGGCGTGGCGCTCTATGGTCGGGCCGGCTATCAGCGTGGTCGTGCATCTGAAGTCATCGGCAATGAGAAGTTCTCGCAGTCGCGTGATGGTCTGCGTCTCGGTGCAGGTATCGAAGCTTCTGTTTCCGAATCGATTGCTGTTCGCGCAGAATACAATCGCACCCACTTCTATCCGACTGCTGATGACAAGGTTAACTTCGGATCGGATAACGTCGGTCTGAACAACAACCAGTTCCAGCTGGCAGTCGTCTACGGCTTCTAATAGCTGTTACGAAATTCCTGCCGTCTCGGCTGAGGCGGCCAAGATCGGAAGGGGGCGGGTTTCCTGCCCCCTTTTCGCATGCCCTTGGCACAGGCGCCGAAAGGGCCGGGCCGAGGCCCGTTCAGTTACTTGCCGCTCGTCTGAAGGGTTGGTGGTGGACAGGGCTAGATTCGAACTAGCGTACGCTTGCGCGGGCAGATTTACAGTCTGCTGCCTTTAACCACTCGGCCACCTGTCCACACCAGCTTGCCGGTGTCGGGTTGCCCCGATTTGCTTTGCTTCGAAACGAAGCGTCCGGCCGAGGAAGCGCGCATTTGGCGAAGCATTTCCGTGCTGTCAATGCCTGATTGAAAAGAGCGCGACTTGCCGGGGGTGGAAAGCCCCGGTAGGACGGCGCTCCATGAGCGAAGTCATCCCAGTTATTTCCGCAACCGGCCTCTATACGCCGACGGAAATCGTCACAAACGAAGAGCTTGTTGCCAGCTTCAACACTTATGTTGAGCGATTCAACCAGCGCCACGCCGCTGAAATCGAGGCAGGGGAAATTGCCCCCCTTGCGCCCAGTTCGGTGGAATTCATCGAGAAGGCCAGCGGGATCAAGGCGCGCCACGTGATGAGCAAGGCGCCGTTGCTCGATCCGGAAATCATGGCCCCGCGCTGGGCCGAGCGTCCGGACGAGGAACTGTCAGTCCTGGCTGAAATGGGCGTAAAAGCCGCGCGCGATGCGCTGGCCCGTGCTGGCCGGGACGCGAACGATGTCGATGCCGTGCTGTGCGCCTGCTCCAACATGCAGCGCCCCTATCCAGCCATGGCGATCGAGATTCAGCACGAATTGGGAATCGAGGGATTCGGCTTTGACATGAATGTCGCCTGTTCCTCGGCAACTTTTGGCATCCAGACTGCGGCGGATTTCATCCGTGCAGGGCACGCCCGTTCGGTGCTGGTCGTCAGCCCGGAAATCTGCACCGGCCATAACAATATGCGCAACCGCGACAGCCACTTCATTTTTGGCGATGTCGCGACTGCCGTGCTGGTTGAGGCCAAGGACATCGCTCCGGCGCAGCATTGGGATATTGTCGGCACCCGGCTGAAGACGGTGTTCTCGAACAATATCCGCAACAATTTCGGCTTCCTCAACCGCGCGACGCCCGAAACCATCGGCGCACCGGACAAGCTTTTCGTCCAGGAAGGACGCAAGGTGTTCAAGGAAGTGGTGCCGATGGTCGCGGCGATGATCGTCGATCATGCCGAATCGCTGGGTCTTGATCCCGCTGGCCTGCGGCGGCTGTGGCTGCATCAGGCGAATCAGGGAATGAACCGTTTGATCGCCCAGCGCGTTCTGGGCCATGAAGCCAATGAGGACGAAAGCCCGACGGTGCTCGACACCTATGGCAACACCTCAAGTGCCGGTTCGATCATTGCCTTCCACCTCTATAGCCAGGATCTGGTTGCGGGTGATACGGGCGTGATCTGTTCGTTTGGAGCCGGCTATTCCGCCGGTAGCGTATTTGTGCGGAAGGCAGCCTGATGGCCGGTGATATTCTTGATAATCGTGGTCGTGGTGAGGCAACCTGGTCCTGGCCTGCGGTTCATCCCGAAGGCCGTATCTTTGCGCTGATCGCTGCTGCGCTCAGCCTGACTGCAGCGCTGTTTGCGTGGGAAACGCTGGCCTGGCCGCTTGCCGTGCTGGTGCTGGGCATTCTGGCCTTCTTCCGCGATCCGCGCCGCGTGACGCCACTGGGCGACAACCTGATTATCTCTCCGGCTGATGGCCTGGTGACGTTGATCAAGCAGATGGATGCGCCGCGCGAACTGGTGATTGACGATGGCACCGGCGCTCCGGGGCTGTCGAGCGGTCCGGTCACGCGCATCTCGATCTTCATGTCGGTGTTCGACGTGCACATCAATCGCGCCCCGATCGGTGGGACCGTGCGCCGGGTGGTCTATATCCCGGGCCGCTTCGTCAATGCCGATCTCGACAAGGCGAGTGAGGAGAACGAGCGCCAGCACATCCTGATCGAACGCGGCGATGGCACCCGCATTGGTTTTACCCAGATCGCCGGGCTGGTGGCGCGGCGCATCGTGCCTTTCGTGAAGCCGGGCGACATGCTGGCCGCCGGGCAGCGCGTTGGCCTGATCCGTTTCGGCAGCCGGGTGGACGTCTATCTGCCCGCCGGGACCGAGCCGAAGGTGCTGATCGGACAAAAGGTCATTGCCGGTGAAACCGTGCTGGCGGAAATCGGCAGTGCTCCGCTGATCGAAGGTGCGCGTCAGTGACCGAGCAGGTGCCGCAGCCGGCTGGCCTGACGCTGCGGGCCATGGTGCCCAATGCGATCACCGCTGCGGCGCTCTGCGCGGGTCTGACCGGCATTCGCTTTGCCATTACCGGCGATTTTGACCGGGCTGTCCTGGCTGTTGTGCTGGCAGGAATGCTCGACGGGATCGATGGCCGGATTGCACGACTCCTGAAGGCGCAGTCGCGCTTTGGGGCGGAACTGGACAGTCTGGCTGACAATGTCTCGTTTGGCGTGGCTCCGGCGCTGATCCTGTTTCTCTGGTCGCTGAATGACCTGCCGCGCCTGGGCTGGTTTGCCGCGCTGGCCTTTGCCGTCGCCTGCGCGCTGCGTCTGGCGCGGTTCAATGCGCGGATCGATCTGGCGGCAGAGCCACGCAAGACTGCCGGTTTCCTGACCGGCGTTCCGGCACCCGTCGGGGCGGGGCTGGTGTTCCTGCCGCTCTATCTGTGGATTGTGACCAGCAACGAACTGTTCCGCGATCCGATTCTGGTCGGCGTCTGGCTGGTGGCGATGGCGTTTCTGATGATTTCCAGCGTTGCCACGCTAAGCTGGGGCAAGCTGCGCCTGCGCAAGAATTTCCGGATGGAAGCGCTGCTGTTCTTCGGCCTGATCGGCGCGGCCCTGCTTACCGAACCGTGGTGGACCCTGATCGGGATCTGTGTGGTCTATCTTGCCCTGCTTCCCGTCGGCTGGGTTTCCTACGCCCGGATCAAGCGGCAGCGCGATCGGTCGGGCGCAGCGTCAGCCTGACCGGCTGGCGCTGGCGCAGCGGCACAACCTTGCCGTCGTCATAACGCACCACAACTTCGCGAATCGTGAAGCGCACTTCGCGCTGATCCGGGCATTCGGCCAGTGCCTGCCGGATTGCGGCGATCTGGGGCAGGGCAGTGCGCAGGGAGTGGATCAGCGAACCGCCGCCAATCAGAGTGACAAGCGCGAACAGGACCGAGAATTCAACCGTCAGCATCGCCATTTCCTTCATGCACGGCCTGTGGACAGGCTTGTGGATAAATCCGGAATGGAGTAGAAAGTTCCTATTCCGTTCCAATAGTGATCTTGTTCTCTATTTGTTCCAAATCGTCAAGCGGTTTTTTCTGCCATGGGAACGGGCATCCAATTATCGCTGGATTTTGGCCGAAACTGGGGCTAAGGGCACGCAGCTTGCAGGCGGCTTTGGCCGATTAGGCCGTTTCCGTGTCATGCAGGCAAATCCACATGGGAAGCGCCGACATACCGGTGCCGCAGCGGTAGATTTCCGCACGGTTCCAGCTTCCCAGAGGTGAAACCGGAAAGGAAAGTACTATGGCGGCTCCCGTCGTCACCATGCAGCAATTGATCGAGGCCGGCGCACACTTCGGCCACCAGACCCACCGCTGGAACCCGCGGATGAAGCCGTACATCTTCGGCGCCCGCAACGGCATCCACATCCTCGACCTGTCGCAGACCGTGCCGCTGATGGCCCGCGCTCTCGACTTCATCGACGCCACCGTCCGCGCAGGCGGCAAGGTCCTGTTCGTCGGCACCAAGCGTCAGGCTCAGGAGCCGATCGCTCAGGCCGCGCGCCAGTCGGGCCAGCACTTCGTCAACCACCGCTGGCTGGGCGGCATGCTCACCAACTGGAAGACCATTTCCGGTTCGATCAAGCGCCTCAAGGCGATGGAAGAGCAGCTCGCCGGTGACACTGCTGGTCTGACCAAGAAGGAAGTGCTCAACCTGACCCGCGAGCGTGACAAGCTTGAGCTGTCGCTGGGCGGTATCCGTGACATGGGCGGCATTCCGGACGTGATGTTCGTGATCGACGCCAACAAGGAAGAGCTGGCGATCAAGGAAGCCAACGTTCTGGGTATCCCGGTTGTTGCAATCCTCGATTCGAACGTTTCGCCTGATGGCATCGCGTTCCCAATTCCTGCCAACGACGACGCCAGCCGCGCTATCGCGCTGTACTGCCAGGCAGTTGCTGCTGCTGCGACCAAGGGCCGTCAGGAAGCTGTGGTCGATTCGGGCGTGGACGTTGGCGCTCTGGAAGAAGCCCCGGTCGAGCAGGCCGTGGTTGAAACCCCGGCTGCTGAAGCCTGATAGCTTTCGTCATAAACCTGTAGCGCGCCGGGGCCATTGGCCCTGGCCGCCAGTTCATTTTCAAAAAGGACAAGTCAAATGGCCTATACCGCCACTGACGTGAAGAATCTGCGTGAGCGCACCGGCGCCGGCATGATGGATTGCAAGAAGGCAATGGACGAAACTGGCGGCGACATGGAAGCCGCAGTTGACCTTCTGCGCGCCAAGGGCCTTGCCGCCGTTGCCAAGAAGTCCAGCCGTACTGCCGCTGAAGGTCTGGTTGGCGTTGCCGTTTCCGGCACCAAGGGCGTTGCTCTTGAAGTCAACTCGGAAACCGACTTCGTTGCCAAGAACGACCAGTTCCAGGACTTCGTGCGCAAGACCACCGAAGTCGCTCTGGGCCTGGCTTCGGACGATGTCGAAGCGCTCAAGGCTGCAGCCTATCCGGATGGCGGCACTGTTGCCGACACCCTGACCAACAACGTTGCAACCATTGGTGAAAACCAGCAGGTTCGCCGAATGAAGACCGTTTCGGTCAGCAGCGGTCTGGTCGTTCCCTACATGCACAATGCGGCTGCGCCGATGCTCGGCAAGATCGGCGTGCTCGTCGCGCTGGAATCGGACGCTGGTGCAGACGTGCTGGAGCCGCTGGGCAAGCAGATCGCGATGCACATCGCCGCTGCCTTCCCGCTGGCGCTGAACGCTGACGACCTCGATGCCGACATGATCGCGCGCGAGCGCAAGATTGCGGCTGAAAAGGCTGCCGAATCGGGCAAGCCCGCCGAAGTGCAGGCCAAGATGGTCGAAGGCGCGGTCGCCAAGTTCGCCAAGGAAAACGCGCTGCTCAGCCAGCTGTTCGTCATGGACAACAAGACCCCGGTTGCTCAGGTGGTCGAGCAGGCCGGCAAGGCCGCTGGCACCAAGATCGTGCTGAAGGACTATGTCCGTTTCCAGCTCGGCGAAGGCATCGAAAAGGTCGAAACCGACTTTGCGGCAGAAGTTGCTGCTGCTGCCGGTCTCAACTGAGGCCAGGCACAAGCCTGAAATGTGAAGGGGCGCGGACCGCAGGGTTCGCGCCCTTTTTCGTTGGAATCATACGCGCTGGTCCGTAATTCCCGGCGGCCACCCTTGGCATCGGGACTGCGCAAGTATAAGGCCACCGAAACCCTTCCGAGAGCGTTGCAACGATCCATGTCCAAGCCTGCCTATAAGCGCATCCTTCTGAAGCTGTCCGGTGAAGTCCTGATGGGCAACCAGCAGTTCGGGATCGATCCCGAATTCGTTGCCGAACTGGCGCAGGAAGTGAAGGCTGCCAAGGAAACCGGGCTGGAAATCTGCCTCGTCATCGGCGGCGGCAATATCTTCCGCGGCATGGCCGGTGCGGCCAAGGGCATGGAGCGCGCCCAGGCCGATTACATGGGCATGCTGGCCACGGTGATGAACGCGCTGGCCATGCAGAACGCACTGGAACAGATCGGCGTGGAAACCCGCGTGCAAAGCGCGGTGCAGATGGATCAGGTCTGCGAACCGGTGATCCGCCGCCGGGCCGAGCGTCATCTGGAAAAGGGCCGCGTGGTGATCTTTGCCGCCGGGGTTGGCGCGCCTTACTTTACGACTGACAGCGGTGCTGCCCTGCGCGCGGCAGAAATGCGCTGCGATGCCTTGCTCAAGGGAACTTCGGTCGACGGTGTCTATGACAGCGACCCGAAGATCAATCCCAATGCAAAGCGTTATGATGCAGTCGATTACGACACGGTTCTGGCAGATAACCTGAAGGTGATGGATGCTTCGGCTGTCGCCTTGTGCCGGGACAACAACATTCCCATCGTCGTCTTCTCGATCCGTGAACAGGGCAACCTTGCCAGGGTACTGGCCGGAGCGGGGACGCAGACCATTGTAAAGAAGGGCTAGAACCATGGCCAAGTACGACAAGGCCGATCTTGAGCGCCGTATGAAGGGCGCCGTTGAATCGCTGCGCAGTGACCTGGGCGGATTGCGCACGGGCCGCGCCAATACGGCGCTGCTCGATCCGGTCACGGTTGAAGTTTACGGCAGCCACATGCCGCTCAATCAGGTGGCGACCGTCTCCGCGCCGGAGCCGCGCCTGCTTTCGGTCCAGGTGTGGGACAAGTCGAACATCGGCCCGGTGGAAAAGGCGATCCGTTCGGCCGGTCTTGGCCTCAACCCGATCAATGACGGCAACAACATCCGCCTGCCGATCCCCGACCTGACCGAAGAACGCCGCAAGGAACTGGCCAAGCTGGCTCATTCCTATGCCGAAAAGGCCCGCGTTGCGATCCGCAACGTGCGCCGCGACGGGATGGACGCGCTGAAGGCGGACGAGAACAAGAAGGAAATCTCGGAAGACGACCGCAAGCGCGGCGAAACCGAGGTGCAGAAGCTGACCGACGACATGATCAAGGAAGTTGAAGCGGTCGCGACCCAGAAGGAACAGGAAATCCTGGGCAAGTGATCCTGAGCCGGGCTCTGGATGAGCGGGTCGTGCACCATGACTGAAGCCCGTCACGTCGCCATCATCATGGATGGCAACGGACGCTGGGCCGCAAAGCGCCACCTACCGCGCGCCGTTGGGCATCAGCGCGGAGTGGAGGCTGTGCGCAAGCTGGTCCGGGCCGCGCGGGAAATGTGCCTTGAGGTCCTGACGCTCTACGCCTTCAGTACGGAAAACTGGCGGCGCAGCGAGGACGAGGTGTCCACGCTGATGGGCCTGCTCAAGCGTTACATTCAGGCCGATCTGGACGAGTTTGTGGCTAACAATGTCCGGCTGAAGGTCATTGGTGAACATCGCGCGCTTGCCAGCGATATTGTCGAATTGCTCGATACTGCGCTTGAGCGGACTGCCCATAACGACGGCACCACTTTGGTTGTGGCGCTCAACTATGGCTCGCATGACGAGATTGCCCGCGCGGCAACCAAGGCTGCGGCCAAAGGGCTGATCACGCCCGAAGCGATCGAGGCTGAACTGGACACGGCTGGCCTGCCGCCGCTCGATCTGTTGATCCGCACTTCGGGCGAGGTGCGGCTGTCGAATTTCCTGCTGTGGCAGGCTGCTTACGCGGAAATGATCTTCACCGATGTGCTGTGGCCGGATTTCACGCCGGAGCATCTGCAGGCCGCACTGGATGAATTCGCAACGAGGGATCGCCGGTATGGTGGACGCTAAGCCGCGCAAGAACGCCGATTTGCCCGCGCGAATCGGCTCGGCCGTGGTCATGGTGCTGGTCGCTGGAACCGCGCTGTGGCTGGGTGGCTGGGTCTGGACGATGTTCGTTGCCGCGATTGGCCTTGGCGTGCTGTGGGAATGGTGGGCTTTGGCCCGGCAGATTGCATCGTCTGGAGCAAAGCGCGCAGTCTGGGGGCTGGGTGGGCTGTTCTATGTCGGCCTCGCGATTGCCATGCTGATCCAGTTGCGGGGGCAATCGGCGATTGGCTGGCCACTGCTTCTGATCGTGCTGTTCGGTGTGGTGCTGACCGACATCGGGGCCTATTTTGCCGGACGTACGTTTGGCGGGCCAAAGATCGCTCCGGCAATCAGTCCGTCCAAGACCTGGTCGGGCCTGCTAGGCGGGATGCTTGGCGCGGCTCTGGGCATTTATCTGGCGATCCGGGTTTCATTCAGCGGGCCGTTCCTTGACGCGATGAATGCGGCGCTAGGGCCGGAGCATCCGGTCCTGCTCCCGGCGAGCGTCTCGCCCAGCCTGCTTGGCTGTCTAATAGGCGGTGCCATTCTGGCCGTTGTCGCCCAGAGCGGCGATTTCTTTGAAAGCTGGATGAAGCGGCGGGCCGGAGTGAAGGATTCAGGCCACCTGATACCGGGCCATGGCGGTCTGTTTGACCGGACCGATGGCATGATCGCCGTCCTGTTCGTACTTGGGCTGCTGGCCTTGCCGGGGTTCCTGGCAGCATGACCGCGCGGCGCATTACCGTTCTCGGCGCGACTGGCTCAATCGGGGCATCGACGCTCGACCTTGTCCGGCGAGAGCGTGACAAGTGGCGCGTGGTCGCCCTGACTGCGAATAGTCAGGCGCAGGAGCTGGCGCAGCTGGCGCGGGAGTTTGGCGCGGAACTGGCGGTTGTGGCTGATGCCTCGTGCCTGCCGGAACTTGAAACCGCGCTGCAAGGAAGCCGAATTCGGGCGCTGGGCGGGGCCGATGCCCTGGTTGAAGCGGCTGCCCTGCCGGCAGACCTCACCCTTGCAGCCATCGTCGGCTGTGCGGGCCTTGCGCCGACCATGGCTGCGATTGAGCAGGGCCGCACGGTCGCTCTCGCCAACAAGGAAGCGCTGGTTTCCGCCGGCGATGTGATGACCGCGGCGGTCGCGGCCCATGGCACGACCCTGCTGCCGGTTGATAGCGAGCACAACGCCATCTTCCAGTGCCTTGCCGGTAACGACATGGCCCATGTCCGCTCGATCACGCTGACGGCCAGTGGAGGCCCGTTCCGTGACTGGACGGCAGAGCAACTTGCCCAGGCCACGCCGCAGCAGGCGGTCAAGCACCCGAACTGGTCGATGGGCGCGAAGATCAGCGTCGACAGCGCCACCATGTTCAACAAGGGGCTGGAACTGATCGAGGCGCATCACCTGTTCCCGGTCGGCCTCGATAAGTTGCGGATCGTGGTCCACCCGCAATCGGTGGTTCATTCGATGGTCGAATACCGCGATGGATCGACGCTGGCCCAGCTTGGCCCCAGCGACATGCGGGTGCCGATTGCCTCGTGCCTCGCCTGGCCGGAGCGGATGGATACGCCCTGCGATTCGCTGAACCTGGCGGCAATTGGTGAACTGACCTTCCGCGCGCCGGATGAACTGCGCTTTCCCGCAACGCGTCTGTGCCGTCAGGCCGCAGAGCAGGGCGGGGCGGCTCCGGCGGTGCTGAATGCGGCAAATGAAATTGCCGTTGCGGCTTTCCTCGCTGGACATATTACGTTCACCCGGATCGCGATAATGGTGGAAGACCTGCTCGGGCGTTATGCTCCGGCGGCCCCGAAATCGCTGGCCGATGTGATCGCCATCGATGCCGAGGCCCGGACCCGCGCCCGATCGTTACTGGAGCTTGCCTGAATTGCCTGAGTCGCCGTCTATCCTGTTGACCGTCGTGGCCTTTCTCCTCCTGCTCGGTCCGTTGATTGTCCTGCATGAACTGGGCCACTACCTGATGGGCCGCGCCTTTGGCGTGCGGGCGCTGACCTTTTCAGTCGGGATCGGCAAGGAGCTGTGGCACCGCATCGACAAGCGCGGCACCCGCTGGCGGGTTGCGGCCATTCCGCTGGGTGGGTTCGTGCTGTTTGCCGGTGATTCCGACGCCAGCAGCAAGCCTGATCCCAATCTGCTGAACGCTTCGCCAGAGGAGCTGAAGGGGACGCTGCCAGGCGCGCCGCTGTGGCAGCGTACCCTGATCGTACTGGCCGGGCCGCTTGCTAACCTGCTGGTCGCCGTGGCGATCATTGCCACTTTTGTCGCCATGGCTGGGGTGCCGTCCAACCCGCCGATTGTGACCGGCTTTGCGGAAAATTCGCCGGCGCGTTCTGCTGGTATCCTGCAGGGCGACAGGATCGTTGCCATTGATGGCCAGGAGATGGAATCTTTCAAGGACGTCGCCAACGCGGTGATGATCTATCCGAACCAGGCGGTCCGTCTGACGATCGAGCGCGACGGGCGCGCGTTCGACGTTCCGGTCAAGCTGAGCGAGCGGGTCGTGACTGACCGGTTCGGGAATCAAAGCCGGTTCGGGTTGCTGGGTGTTGGCGGCGGCACTGTCGAAATGCGGGAAGTCTCTCCGCTTCAGGCGGTGGGTTATGGCTTTACCGAGAGCGTCGGGATCATGAAGACCATGGCGATCGGCCTGAAGCAGATCGTCGTCGGTGAACGCTCGGTCAAGGAAATGGGCGGGCCAGTAAAAATCGCCAAGTATTCCGGCGAGATGATGAGCCTTGGCTGGCTGGCATTCATTGAATTTGCCGCGCTGATCTCAATTAATTTGGCATTCATCAATCTCCTGCCAATTCCGACACTCGATGGCGGGCACCTGGCTTTCTACGCCGCGGAAGCAGTCCGCCGCAGGCCGCTGGGAGCGCGCATTCAGGAATGGGCATTTCGCGGTGGTATGGCCCTGGTCGTAACCGTGGCTGTGTTCGTGACTTTCAATGATCTGGTTGCGCTGTTCGTCAAATAGGCGGCACGTGCCAGAAAGCAGGAAAACTGCGGAAGGTAAAGGCAAGCTAGCTTGATCGAACCGGGCGCATCGGGCAGAGGGCAGCTACGTGCCTGCAAGCTGAGCAAGGTGTGCCTTCGGGAATACCGCTCGTAGCAAAAATGAAGACTGGAAATGCCGTGCCGATGAACAAGACCATGGTTGAACGCAAACAGCCGCTGCACGCCAGCCTTCCGATGGCCGCGCTGCTTTTGGGAACCACGGTCCTGGCTGGCCTGCCGCAGGCCGCCTTTGCCCAGGCAGCCGCGCAGCCTGCCCCTGCTTCGCCGGCCTCGGGTGAAGAGATCAAGTCGATCAACGTGATCGGCTCTCAGCGGCTCGAACCCGATACGATCCGCACCTACATCAAGCTCCGCCTTGGCCAGCCTTATACCCAGGCTGTGGCTGACCAGGCGCTGAAGGACCTGTTTGCGACCGAGCTGTTCTCTGATGTCCAGATCCGCAACGAAGGCGGCAATGTGACGATCGAGGTCAAGGAAAACCCAGTCATCAACCGGATCATCCTTGAAGGGAACAAGCGTCTCAAGTCGGACAAGATCCTGCCGGAAATCAAGCTGTCCGCGCGCCAGATCTTCACCCGGTCCAAGGTTCGCGCCGACGTGGCCCGGATCATCGAACTCTACAAGCGTCAGGGCCGCTTTGCCGCTTCGGTCGAACCGAAGATGGTGATGCTGGAACAGAACCGCGTCGATATCGTTTTCGAAATCAACGAAGGGCCCAAGTCCAAGGTTCGCAAGATCAACATCATCGGCAACGAAGCCTTTGACGATGGCGACCTGCGCGGTGAAATGATCACCAAGCAGTCCAGCTTTACCCGTATCTTCAGCTCCGGCACGACTTACGATCCGGACCGCATGGCCTTTGACCAGCAAAAGCTGCGTCAGTTCTACCTGACCAAGGGGTATGCCGATTTCCGCGTCGTTTCCGCCGTGGCCGAACTTACGCCGGACAAGAAGGACTTCATCCTGACCTACGTGGTTGAGGAAGGTCCGCGTTACAAGTTTGGCGACGTGAAGGTCGAAAGCCAGCTGCGCGATTTCGACGGTGACCGTCTGGCTGCCCAGCTGCCGATGAAGAAGGGCGACTGGTACGACGCCAAGATGGTGGAAGACACCATTGAGCGGCTCAACCAGACCCTCGGCACTTTCGGTTATGCTTTTGCCGACGTGCGGCCCGAATATGCCCGCAACAAGGACGAGCTTACCATGAGCCTGTCCTTCCAGATTGCGGAAGCGCCGCGCGTCTATGTCGAAAAGATCGACGTCAACGGCAACACCCTGACCCAGGACAAGGTTGTGCGCCGCGAATTCCGTCTGGCCGAAGGCGACGCGTTCAACTCGCTGCAGGTCAAGCGTTCGACCGCGCGCATCAACTCGCTCGGCTATTTCCAGGAAAAGTTCGAGGTTGAGCAGAAGCCGGGTTCGGCTCCGGACCGCATCATCCTTGAAGCCAATGTCGAGGAAAAGCCGACCGGACAGCTCCAGCTTTCGGCTGGTTATTCAAGCCTTGAAGGCCTGATCTTCCAAGGCGCGGTGGAACAGCGCAACTTCCGGGGGCGCGGCCAGACGATTGGTCTGAACCTGGCCTATTCGAACTATTCGAAGCAGGTCGATGTCAGCTTCACCGAACCCTATCTGTTCGATCGTAACGTCAGCCTTGGCGTGAACGTCTATCGCCGCGATCTTAACAGCTTTAACTATTTCCAGAACAATCGGAACACGATCTATCAGCAATCGACCACCGGTTTTCAGGTCCGTGCTGGCGTGCCGCTGACTGAATATATCTCGGCCGTGGCCAGCTATACGCTGAATTACGATGATGTTAGCGTCGATCAGGCGCAATACTTCACCAAGCGCGTCGATCCTGCCAGGCTGCAGTGCGACCCGCTAGTCGCCGGTCGCTATCTCTGCGATGCCTTGGGTAAGAGGACCAGTTCGATTGCCGGTCTGTCGCTCATCTACGACTCGCTGGACAACCGTTATCGCCCGACCCGCGGCAAGTCGGCATCAGTCAGTTCCGACTTTGCCGGGCTTGGTGGTTCGGTGAAGTATGTGCGCTTCCGGGCCAACTCATCGGCTTATTTCCCGATCGGCAAGGGTTTCGTCTTCTCGCTGCGTGGCGAGGGCGGGGCGATTGCGCCTCTTAACAAGACGAGCGAGCCGGGTGTCGATGCGGTTCGCCTGACCGACCGCTTCTACCTTGGCGAACCACAGCTGCGCGGTTTCGACATTCGCGGCGTTGGCCCGCGCATGATCCGCGAGTTTTATGACAGCACTGGCAACCTCATCACCGATCGCCAGCAGGTCGTAGATGACGCACTGGGTGGACGTTATTACTATCTCGGACATGCCGAGCTCGAGATTCCGCTGGGTTCCGGCGCGCGTGAGTTGGGCCTGCGTCCGTCGATCTTCATGGATATCGGTGCGGTCTGGGGTCTGCGGGCGCCGACGCCGCAGGTAAGCCCTTATCCTAGCGGAATCTTCATTCCGACGCGCGATAACGCTGGCAATGCGCTTTACACGCAGCTTAATGCAGATGGTTCCGCCGCTGTGGTTACCAATCAGGTTAGCACTGTCGATGGCACGACCATCAATGCTCCTATCGGCTCAACCATCCCCCCCTTCCGCGAGCGCTTTGTGGGCAATTCGCCCAAGCCGCGTATTTCGGTGGGCGTCGGGGTGAACTGGAACTCACCGTTCGGTCCGTTCCGGATCGACTTTGCCCATGCCCTTACGAAGGTCGATGGTGATGACACCAAGTCCTTCACCTTCAACGTAGGAACCCAATTCTAATGACCAAGATTTTCAAGGCCCTGTGCGGTACTGCCATTGCGCTGGCGCTGGTTTCTCCGGCTGTTGCGCAGAAGAAGAACGATAAGAATGCACCAGCTCAGGCGGCGAGCGCCAGCTCGGTCGTAGCCGGCATTGGCGTTGCCAATCTGAACGCGGCCGTGGCCGGTTCGAACGCGTTCCAGGTTGCTGGTCAGCAGCGCCAGACCACGTACAAGGCGACCTATGACGCTGCTCAGGCCCGTGCGACCCAGATTGAAACCGAGCTGAAGGGGCTGGTCGAGAAGTTCAACGCCGACAAGGCTGCGAAGAAGCCCGATGCGGTTTTGCAGCAGAGCGCGGTTGCTTATCAGCAGCGTCAGGAGCGCGCTAAGGAAGAGATTCGCCAGATCATGATGCCGGTCATGCTGTCGGAAGCCTATGTCGAGGAACAGATCACCGAGAAGCTCGACCAGGCCGTTCAGGCCGCTATGGCCAAGCGCGGCGTTTCGCTGCTGCTGCAGCCGGATACGGTTATCGCTCGCGCCAATGGCTACGAAATAACCCAGGCGATCGTCGCGGAACTGAACACCCTGATTCCTTCGGCCAATCTTGTGCCGCCGCAGGGCTGGGTGCCTCGCCAAATCCGCGAACAGCAGGCCGCGCAGCAGGCCCAGCAGCAAGGTCAGGCCCAGCCGGCCGCAGCCGCTCCGGCTCCTGCCGCTCGTCCGGCCGGTCCGCAGACCGACGGTCGCTGATCCGGTTCGGGGGCATAGATGAGCGAGGAAGCCAACGCCGGTTCGGCTTACGACATTCCGAAGATCCTGGCCGCCCTGCCGCATCGTTATCCGATGCTGCTGGTTGACCGGGTCGTCGAAGTGGGTGAGGAATCGATCAAGGCGATCAAGGCCGTCAGCTTTAACGAAGCCTTCTTTCAGGGGCACTTTCCGGGTCGTCCGATCATGCCCGGGGTGCTCCAGATCGAGGCGCTGGCCCAGGCGGCCGGGGTTCTGGCGATTGAAAGCCTGGGCCTCGCCGGAACAGGCAAGCTGGTCTATTTCATGGCCATCGAAGAAGCCAAGTTCCGCGCTCCGGTGGAACCCGGCGTATTGCTGACGCTGGAAGCCGGTTTCGTGCAGAAGCGTTCGCGCGTCTGCAAGTTCTGGGGCAAGGCCTCGGTCGATGGCAAGGTGACCTGCGAAGTGCAGTTCACCGCCATGATCGCCGACGCACCGGAAGCTTGATTTTTTACAGCACCGCCGCTAAGGCCCGCGCTTCCTATTTCAGGCCGGTCGGAACCGGCCATTAGCGAAAGAGATTTGCCATGAAGGCCGAAGGACATCCCGACTACCACATGATCAAGGTGCAGATGACGGACGGCACCGTGTTCGAAACCCGCTCCACTTGGGGCAAGGAAGGCGACACGCTCGTGCTGGAAATCGATCCCACCTCGCACCCGGCGTGGACCGGTGGCACCCGCCAGGTTGATCAGGGCGGCCGTGTTGCCCAGTTCAACAAGCGCTTTGGTGGTCTTACGCTCAAGAAGAACTGAGCGTTCGGCGTTCAGCCAGAACAAAGAAGGGCGGTCCTGCGGGGCCGCCCTTTTCGTTTGGGCGATTTGTGCTGCTAAGGGGCGTGACACACCAATTTTGCAGGAATCCGCTTTCCTCTGCATGTTTCGGTCAGTTTTCCCTTCCATTCACGCGGGTCTTGTGCAAATGGGCGCCCCTGCAATGCCGACCGCTAGTCGGGACTTGCTGTGGCGATCGTAGCTCAGTTGGTTAGAGCGCCGGTTTGTGGTACCGGAGGTCGTGGGTTCGAACCCCATCGATCGCCCCATTTCACCTTTGCCTTGGGTCAATGGCAATTGGGGAAGACGCGCTACTTGGCGCTTGCCGAGAAGGTGCGCTCCTGCCAAAGCGTGGCACAGATTCTTGTAAGCGCTGGATCCATGCACGGCTTTGCCAATCCCGCCCGTTTTCTGCGCCTTTCGCGCATTCTGACCGGGCCTTTGCTTCTTTTCGGGATCATCCTCACCACAGCCTCGATGGCTTGGGGGCTGCTTGGCGCTCCGGCCGAGCGGTTGCAGGGCGATTCGGTCCGTATTCTGTTCGTTCACGTGCCTGCCGCCTGGTTGGGCATGGGGGGGTGGAGTGCCATCGCGATTGCCAGCCTGACCGAACTGGTCTGGCGTCATCCGCTGGCCGGCATCGCCGCGCGGGCCGTGGCTCTGCCGGGAGCATTCTTCTCGCTGCTGTGCCTGCTTACAGGCTCGCTCTGGGGGCGTCCGGCCTGGGGCACCTGGTGGGTGTGGGATGGGCGGCTGACCTCGATGCTGGTCCTGTTCTTCCTCTATTGCTCTTACATGGCGTTGGCCGACGCAGCCAATCGCGACGGTGAAAGCGGCTCGCGCCTGCCCGCCATCTTCGGTCTGGTCGGAGCGGTGAACATCCCGATCATTCATTATTCGGTGCTATGGTGGAACAGCCTGCATCAGCCGCCTTCCATCAGCGTGGGCAAGAGCGAGATGGCTGCGCCGTTCCTCTATGGCTTGCTGGCGTCCACCATCGGTTTCTCCCTGATCTTTGGCGCGGTGGTCTTGATGCGAATGCGGTCAATTCTGGCGGACGCTCAGGCCGAGGCACGGCTTCGCCGCCGCGCGATGGAGGCTGTCGATGTATGAGGGCCTGAACCACTGGGGCTTTGTGGCCGCTTCCTATGTGATTACCGTTCTGGGAACGGCAGCGCTGGTAATTTCCAGCTATATGGCAATGCGCCGTGCCGAAGCGCGGCGGGATAAGGCGCGGGAAAGATGAGCGGCACGGTTAAGGCAAAGCATCAGCGGCTGGTGCTGGTGCTGATTGCGCTGGCGGCATTGATCGGGGCAGGACTGCTGGCGGCCTGGGCGCTGCGCAGTCAGGCATCGTTTTTCTATCTTCCCGCAGAGATGCAGGCCAATCCGCCGGAAGAAGACCGTGCAGTACGCCTTGGCGGTATGGTTGAGCAGGGTTCGCTGAAGATCGATCCGGACGGCGTGACGATCCATTTCGTCGTTGGCGACAACAAGGCGCGCATCCCGGTGATGTTCAAGGGCATTGTGCCCGACCTGTTCAAGGAAGGTTCGGGCGTAGTGGCAGAAGGCAAGCGCGGGGCGGATGGCACTTTCGTGGCTGACAATCTGCTGGCCAAGCACGACGAGAAATACGTTCCGCGCGAGATGAAAGACATGACCGCCGATCAGATGCGGCAGACGCTGGAAGAAACCAAGTGATCGCAAATCTCGGTCTTGCCGCGCTGTGGTTCGCTGCGGCTCTGGCGTTTCTGCAACTGGTCGCTGGCGGCTTGGCGGTGCGCAATCCCGGCCATCCCTTGCAGGGGATCGTCCGCCCGGTCGCCGTGGTTCAGGGGCTGCTGGTAACGGTCTCGTTTCTGGTCCTGATCTGGCTGTTCTGCGTTACCGATCTGTCGGTCGCACTGGTTGCCAAGAATTCTCATTCGGCCAAGCCGTGGCTCTACAAGTTTGCCGGAACTTGGGGCAATCACGAAGGCTCGATGCTGCTGTGGGTCATGGTCATGGGCCTGGCCGGCGCGTTTCTGGCGCTGATCGAACGGCGACTGCCTGAGCGGACAATGCTCGCCACTCTGTTTGCCCAGGCTTTCGTCAGCCTTGGTTTCTATGCCTTCCTGCTGTTTGCTTCGAACCCGTTTGCCCGCAACAATCCGGTTCCGGCCGAGGGAATGGGACTTAACCCCCTGTTGCAGGACCCCGGCCTCGCGTTCCATCCGCCGACGCTCTATTTCGGCTATGTCGGGCTTTCGATTGCTTTCAGCTTTGCGGTTGGTGCGCTGCTGACCCGTGAAGTCGGTCCCACCTTTGCCAAGGCAATGCGCCCCTGGGTGCTGGGGGCGTGGATTTTCCTGACCATCGGGATCACCGCAGGTTCATACTGGGCCTATTACGAACTGGGCTGGGGCGGCTGGTGGTTCTGGGACCCGGTCGAAAATGCCTCGCTGATGCCGTGGCTGGCGGCAACCGCGCTGCTCCATTCGGTTTCGGTGCTGGCGTCCCGCAATGCACTGCGGACCTGGACCATCATGCTGGGCGTGGTCGCCTTCTCGATGTCGATGGTCGGCACGTTCCTCGTGCGGTCCGGCATTCTGACTTCGGTCCACGCCTTTGCCGTCGATCCGACCCGCGGTGCCTTCATCCTTGCGCTGCTGGCGATCTATATTGGCGGCGCGCTGAACCTGTTTGCGCTGCGCGCTTCGACCATCAGCGAGGGGGAGCAGTTCACCGTCACCAGCCGTGAAGGCGCGCTGGTGATGAACAACGTGCTGCTCTCCGCCACGCTGGGCGTGATCCTGATCGGCACGCTCTATCCGCTGCTGGCGGAATCGCTGGGGGCCAAGGTTTCGGTCGGTCCGCCCTATTTCAACCCGATGTCGGCAGTGTTCATCATTCCAATGCTGGTCGTCATGGCGATCGGTCCGCTGCTGCGCTGGCGGCGGGATAGTTTCGCGCGGGTGGGCAAGACGCTCATTCTGCCTGCCATCGTGACGGCTGGTGCATTGGCTCTGGCCATCGGCGCCGGGATGAAGGTTCTGCCGCTGCTGGGCCTTGCGCTGGGTCTTGGTCTGCTGATCGCCAGCGTGCTGCCGCTGCGTGGGCGCAAGCTGCGCACGGTAAAGCTGCCGCTGTGGGGCATGGTCATTGCGCACCTTGGCGTGGCCGTGGCGCTGATCGGCATGGCTTCCGAATCCGCCTTTACCAGGGAAAAGCTGGTTGCAGTGCGCTTGGGTGATACGGTGCAAGTCGGTCCGTGGAGCGTGAAGCTCGACCATGTCAGCCCGGTCGCCGGGCCGAACTGGACTGCAATCGAAGCGAACATGAGCGCCAGCTATGAAGGCGGAAAGCGCGTCGAACTGCACCCGCAGGCGCGTTCGTTCTGGTCGCCGCCGCAGGAAACCAACGAATCGGCGCTGGTAACGCGCTGGAACGGCCAGCTCTATGTGGTGCTGGGTGAAGAGGCTGAGGACGGGCGCTGGCAGTTGCGCCTGTGGTGGAAGCCGTTCGTCACCCTCATCTGGTATGGAGGCCTGATGATTGCTCTGGGCGGTCTGCTCGCTTTGCTGGGCCGGGTCGCAAGTGACATTCGCCGGATCGTTGCCAAGGACAAGATCGCCTATCGCCGCAAGAGGCAGGGCCGATGAGCGCACCAAACCAACCGCCAAAAACGTCCAGCTGGCTGGTCTGGCTGCCGGTGATGGTCTTCGCCGGCTTCATCGCCGTGGTGGCCTATAATCTGCGCAATCCGGCTGAACGCGAAGTGCGCTCGGCCCTGATCGGCAAGCCGCTGCCAGAGTTTTCGCTGCAGGCCGCGCAGCCGGGTCAACAGGGGTTGTCGCGGGCGGACATGGCGGACGGCAAGGTTCGTTTGCTTAACATCTTTGCCAGCTGGTGCGTGCCCTGCGCGGTTGAAGCTCCGCAACTGGCCGAACTGCGTGCACAGGGTGTCGAGATCGTTGGCGTCGCCATGCGCGACCGGCCGGACGATCTGGCCGCTTTTCTGGCGCGCCATGGCAATCCGTTCAGCCGGATTGGCGCCGATAATCTCAGCACGATCCAGTTCGCGCTTGGCTCGTCCGGAGTTCCGGAAAGCTTCGTGATCGATGGCAAGGGTGTGATCCGTTACCAGCACATCGGCGAGATCCGCCCGGATCAGGTGCCGCTGATCCTGCAAAAGGTGAAGGAGGCCCAGCAGTGAGAGCGATGCTTCTGGCCCTGCTGGCCCTGTTTCTGATCCAGCCCGCGCTGGCCGATGGCACTTTGCCGCCCGCGCCCTATGCCTATCGCCAGTTGGAAGACCCGCGCAAGGAAGCCGAAGCCAAGGCGCTGATGGAAACCCTGCGCTGCCTGCAGTGCCAGGGCCAGTCGATTGCCGATTCCGATGCGCCAATTGCCGGTGATATGCGTCATCAGGTGCGCGAACGGATCAATGCGGGTGAAGACCCCGAAGCAATCCGGGCCTGGCTGGTCGAGCGCTATGGTGACTATGTCAGCTACGCGCCGCAGATTACGGCCAAGACCTGGCCGCTCTATGGCGCGCCGCTGGTGTTTCTGGCGCTCGCCCTGCTGATCGCGCGGCGTCGTTTTGTGAAGAGGACGGGTGAATGACCTTGGTCTTGATCATCGGATTGGCGGTCGCGTCGTTCCTCGTTCTGGCATTTGTGCTCAAGGCCCCGCGCAAGGGTTGGGAAGCCATCGGTGCGGTTCTGGCGCTTGGCATGGCCGGGTTCGTCAGTCAGGCCAGCCTTGCGCTGCCCGGTGCGCCCAAGGAGGCGCAGCAGCAGACGGACAAGTCCGGTGCCGCCCTGATCGAGGCACGGCGTGAACTGGCCAGCGAAAACGCCATGCCCAATCAGCCGAACCGCTGGATGGTGATTGCCGATGCCCTGTCGCGCAATGGCCAGTTTGGCGATGCGGCCGGAGTCGTGCTGGGTGCGGTCGAGAAAGACCCGAAGAACGCCGATGCGTGGCTGTCGCTGGGCAACAATCTGGTCGCCCATGCCGACGGGAACCTGACGCCTGCCTCGCAGTATGCCTATCGCCGTGCCGCGATTGCCGATCCCGCTCACCCCGGGCCGCCGTTCTTTCTGGGCCTTGCTCTGGCGGGAAGCGGGAAACTGGCAGAAGGCCGGGCGCTTTGGGCCGACCTTCTGGCGCGGACACCGGCAGATGCGCCCTATCGGGCAGACCTTGCGGAACGTCTGCAACGTCTGGATGCGTTCATTACAACCCAGGGCAATCAGCAATAACCTTTGCCCGGCCGCGTTCCGGTGCTAGGCGACCAGCTTCGCACCGACATTAGGGGGTTGCGGTTCGATGAGTGAGCAGGTGCAGAACGAGGCGCAGACGGGTCACACCGCCGAGGGGCACGGTCACCACCAGGGCAAGCTGATTGCCCTTGCCGTGGGGGCGATCGGCGTTGTCTTCGGCGACATCGGGACGAGTCCCCTTTACGCATTCCGCGAAACCTTTGCCTCGCACCATGGCGCGCCGGGCATTCAGGTTGACCCGGTGCACATCTTCGGCGTGCTCAGCTTGGTGTTCTGGTCGATGATGATCGTGGTGACGTTCAAATACGTCCTGACCATCATGAAGGCCGACAACAAGGGTGAGGGCGGAAGCCTCGCGCTGCTGGCCCTGATCAACCGCAAGTCGGAAAATGCCAAGTGGACCGGGCCATTCGTCCTGCTCGGCGTGTTTGCGACGGCGCTGTTCTATGGCGATTCGATGATTACCCCGGCCATGTCGGTCCTCTCCGCGACCGAAGGCCTGCAATACGTTGCGCCGGGGCTGAAGCACATGATCGTGCCGATTGCGGTGGGCATTCTGGTCTGCCTTTTCGCGATCCAGTCGCGCGGGACGGAAAAGGTCGGCAAGCTGTTCGGGCCGATCATGATGGCCTATTTCCTGACCCTGGCAGCACTGGGGATCATGCACCTGTCGGTCATGCCCAGCATCATTCTGGAAACGATCAATCCGCTCAACGCGCTGACCTTCTTCATGACCGACGGCTTCCGGGCCTTCATCGCCATGGGTAGCGTGGTTCTGGCCGTGACCGGGGCTGAGGCGCTTTATGCCGACATGGGCCACTTTGGCCGCAAGCCGATCGGGGTGAGCTGGCTGAGCTTCGTGCTGCCCGCGTTGATGCTAAATTACATGGGGCAGGGGGCATTCGTTCTTTCGCAAGACCCGGCGGGTGCGGCGGCGATCATCAAGGACCCGTTCTTCCTGATGATCCCCGACATGGTTCGCGTGCCGGTGATCTTTCTGGCGCTGGCCGCCACGATCATTGCCAGTCAGGCGGTTATTTCCGGCGCTTTCAGCCTTACGCAGCAGGCAATCCAGCTGGGCTTCATGCCGCGCATGCAGATCAAGCACACCAGCGCCTCTGCCGCCGGACAAATCTATATCCCGACGCTGAACTGGGGTCTGATGATCATGGTCATCATCCTGGTCCTGTTCTTCCGTTCGTCGAGCAATCTGGCCGCTGCCTATGGCATCGCGGTTACCGGCGCGATGTTCATCGACACGCTGCTGCTAGCGGCTGTTCTGGTTACGCTGTGGCGCTGGCCGATCTGGAAGGCGGCGCCGCTGGTGCTGGTCTTCATCGTGGTCGATCTGGCCTATCTGGGCGCGAACCTCATCAAGGTGCCGGATGGCGGCTGGGTGCCGCTGACCATGGGCCTGCTGATCTTTACCATGCTGACCACCTGGTCGCGTGGGCGAACGCTGATGCGCCAATCGATGGCGGAAGGCACGATCCCGTTCGAAATCTTTGCCAAGAGCGCCCATTCCAGCGCCCAGCGCGTCCCCGGCACGGCCATTTTCATGGCCAGCACCAGTTCCGGCGTGCCTTCAGCCCTGCTGCATAACATCAAGCACAACAAGGTGCTGCACGAACGCGTCGTCGTGTTGACGGTCAACATCCAGGACGTGCCCTATGTGGCCGAGGAACGGCGCAGCAGCTGTCAGGATCTGGGGCAGGGCTTCTACCGTGTTTCGCTGAACTATGGCTTCCTTGAGGAGACCGACGTTCCGGCTGCGCTCAAGACCGTGAACATGTGCGGGGAGCCGTTCGACACGATGAAGACCAGCTTCTTCCTCTCGCGTCAGACGTTGATTGCCGCCAGCAAGCCGGGCATGGCGATCTGGCGTGAAAAGCTGTTCGCATGGATGCTGCGCAATGCCGCCAGCGCCATGTCGTTCTTCCGCCTGCCGTCCAACCGTGTGGTCGAACTGGGCAGCCAGGTCGAAATCTAGGGTTTAGCTGCGCGCGCCCTTGTCTCGCGCGGCGAACCACGGGATCATCCGGCGGATCGCTTCCTCGATCAGGGGCGTCGATACCGCAAAGCTGATCCGGATGAAGTGGTTGCCCTCGACCGGGTCGAAGTCGATCCCCGGTGCGGTCGCCACGCCCGTATCAAGCAAAAGCTGCTGGCAGAATTCCAGCGCGTTGTCGGTATAGTCCGACACGTCAGCATAGATGTAGAACGCGCCGTCAGGCGGGGCGATCCGGGCCAGCCCCAGTGCGGGCAGGGCGTCCAGAAGCAGTTCCCGATTGCGGGCATAGGTGGCAATATTCGCTTCCAGTTCCGCCGTGCAGTCCATCGCGACCAGACCGGCGTGCTGGGCCAGACTGGGCGGGGTCAGGAACAGGTTGCCCATGCGCGCCCGCGCGGCATCAATCCCGCTTTCGGGCACGATCAGCCAGCCCAGCCGCCAACCGGCCATCGACCAATATTTCGAGAAGGAATTGACCACCAGCGCCTGCGGCTCGACCTCAAGGATCGAGGGCGTTTCCATGCCATAGGAAATGCCGTGATAGATCTCGTCCGAAATGATGATGATGCCGCGTTCCCGGCACACTTCGGCAATCGCGGCCAGTTCCTCGCGCGGAATGATCGTGCCGGTGGGATTGGCCGGGCTGGCAAGGATCAGGCCCTTGGGCGCCGGGTCCAGCGCGGCCAGGGCCTTGGCCGTCATCTGATAGCGTTCCGCTTCACAGCAGGGGACCTCGACCGGTTCCAGATGCAGGGCACGGCAATTGTTGCGATAGGCGACATAGCCGGGCCGGGCGAAGGCGATGCGGTCGCTGGGATTGAAGCTCATGTTCAGGGCCATGACCAGGCCGGGCGAGGCGCCATTGGTCAGGATGATCTGGGCCGGCTCGATCGTCACGCCGTACCAGTCGGCATAGTGCTTGACGATCCGGGCCTTCAGGTCCGGGCTTTCCCAATAGCCCATCGGGTCAGTGTCCAGCACCTGGTGTGCAACCGCGATGGCAGCAGGCGGTGCACCGGTTGAAGGCTGGCCGAACTCCATGTGAATGACGCTGCGCCCTTCGGCCTTGAGGCGGTGGGCAAGTCCAGAAACGGCGATGGCCTGAAAGGGATCGATCTTGGCAGTCATGGCATGGGCGGTAGACAGGCTGCGGGCAAAAGAAAAGCGCGGCGCTCAATCAAGAGCGCCGCGCCATTCCTGCAAAGCCGAGAAGGCTTAGCCGAGGTTTGCCGAAACCATCGCGTAGAGCATCGGCAGCGACAGCAGCGTGTTGGTGCGGCTGGCATAGAGCGCACGCGGAGCAGCTGCGGCCTTTTCTTCTGCGCTGGCTTCGACCAAGCCGAGGATCTTCTGCTGGGCCGGCCAGATGATGAACCACACGTTGAACGCCATGATCAGTGCCAGCCACATGCCGATACCGATCAGCTTGACGGCGCCTTCGCCAGCGAAGGTCAGGGCCGGAACAAGGTATCCGGCGTGACCGGCAATGCCGAGGCCGGTGAGGACCGTCAGCAGAGCGCCATAGCGGAAGAAGAACAGCACCTTGGGTGCGATGTAGCCGGTGACGCCGCCCTTCAGTTCGGCCGGAATGGCTGGCATGGTCGGAACCTGGACGAAGTTCAGGTAGTAGAGCAGGCCGATCCAGACGATGCCGAAGAACAGGTGCAGCCAGCGCATCACATCATTGGCGATTTCGCGGCCATCAGCGCCGGTCACGTCGGCGAACTGCATCAGCACCACCAGCGCGAGTACGAAACCGGTGAGTAGCACCAGGTGCAGGTTTCCAAAAAACTTGGCCATTTGCTTCCCCCTAATTTGAAGCGAGTTCTTGAACTTTTGACCCATACTGGACGGGTCGCAGGCGCCTTATTGCGCGGTTGGACCGCTTTTGCGAGTAATTTTCACTCGTGCGGTGGATCGCCCAGCACTTCGCTTTCAGCTTCCTGCATCAGTCCATGGCGCAGCAGCATCGGCAGCTGGGTGAAGGTGAAGAGGAACGACAGCGGCATGAACAGCCACAGCTTGAGCGAAATCCAGGTGCCGAAATTGCCCTTTTCCACGTTGTAGTAGTGGCGAAGAACTTCGTTCAGCACGGCCAGGAGCAGGAAAAACAGGCCCCAGTTGCGCGACAGTTTCAGCCAACCGGTCTCGTTCAGACCTTCGAACGCCGCTTCGAGCAGGTATTTCAGATAGGCCTTGCCGCGCGCAACGCCGACCAGCAGGACCACGCCGAACAGGATGTAGATCGCGGTCGGCTTTACCTGAATCCAGATCGGATCGCGCAGCAGGATGGTCAGTCCGCCAAAGCCGACGATCAGGACGGTCGAAAGCCACAGCATGGGTGAGACATGACCCAGCTTCCACCGCGACACGCCCAGTGCGACAATCGCAGCGAGCATGAAGGCGCCGGTACTTTTGACCACGGCCACCACTTCGGCCAGCGCGTCATGCTGGCCCGAAGGGGGTGAAAACTGGCGGTAAACCAGGAAGAAGACCAGAACCGGACCATAATCGACCAGCAGGTTGAGCCAGCCGGACTTCTGCTTCTTGGCGGGAGTTGTTTCGGTCATCACGCTACCCCTGCGATTACGCGGGCGACCAGATCGGGATCGAACGGGCGCAGGTCATCGATCTTTTCGCCGACACCGATGGCATGGATCGGCAGACCATATTGCTCTGCCGCGGCCACCAGAACGCCGCCGCGTGCAGTGCCGTCCAGCTTGGTCATGATCAGGCCGGTCACGCCTGCAACCTCCTTGAAGATTTCGATCTGCTGAAGAGCATTCTGCCCGTTGGTCGCGTCCAGCACCAGCACAACGTCGTGCGGGGCTTCCGGGTTCAGGCGGCCCAGAACGCGGCGGATCTTGGCCAGTTCGTCCATCAACTCGCGTTTGTTCTGCAGCCGTCCGGCGGTATCGACGATCAGGGCGTCGATGCCCTTGTCCGTCGCGGCCTTGACTGCATCGAACACCACGGCGGAAGGATCGCCGCCTTCCGGCCCCTTGACGACTTCGATGCCCAGCCGGCCCGCCCAGACACCCAGCTGGCCGATGGCAGCAGCGCGGAAAGTGTCGCCGGCCGCCAGCATGACCGAATAGTCCAGTTCCTGAAACAGGTGCGCCAGCTTGGCGATGGTCGTGGTCTTGCCCGAACCATTCACCCCGATCACCAGAATGACCTGCGGCCGGGGAAAGGCCACGATGTCGAGCGGCCTGGCCACCGGCCGCAGGATTGCGGCGATTTCCTCGGCCACGGCCTGGCGGATCGCTGCTTCATCCGCGCCCTTGTCAAACCGTTCGCCCGCCAGCTTGGCGCGAATGCGCGCGGCCGCACGCGGGCCAAGGTCGGAGAGGATCAGCGCATCCTCGATCTCGTCAAGCTGCGCCTCGTCCAGCCGGGTTTTCGAGACGATCCCAGCGAGGTTCTCGGTCAGTTTTTCAGAGGTCTTGCGAAATCCGCCAAACAGGCGCTCTGACCAGCTGGTGCTGCCGGTTTCTTCCGCACTCATGCCAACAAGCCTTCAACAATTCGGGTAGGGGTAACGGTCACTATCGTTCCAGCCTCGGTTCCGGGTGGCAACTGCACCCGGGCGAAGTTCGGCGCATGGCCGGTTCCGTCGCGTTCGGCAAGAACTTCCATTTCGCCGCCAAGCAGGCTTTCCAGCCAGTGCGCGCGTTCGGCGGCGACGGCGGTGCGCAATTCGGCGGCCCGCGCCTTCACCGTGGCCGGATCGACCTGCGGCATTCGCGCGGCAGGTGTGCCGGGACGGGGGGAGTAGGGGAAGATATGGCCGTGGACGAGGTGCAGCTCCGCGATGATCGAGAGATTGGCGGCATGGGCCGCTGCATCCTCGGTCGGGAATCCGGCGATCAGGTCTGCGCCAAAGGCGATATCCGGGCGCTGGGCGCGCAGGCTGGCGATCAGTTCCACGGCGTGAGCGCGGCTGTGGCGGCGCTTCATCCGCTTGAGGATCAGGTCATCGCCGTGCTGCAAGGAGAGGTGGATATGCGGCATCAACCGTGGGTTGCTGGCGATCAGTTCCAGCAGTTGCGGATCGATCTCCACCCCGTCTACCGATGACAGGCGCAGGCGGCCGAGTTCCGGAAATGCCTCAAGTATGGCGGCGACCAGCGCGCCAAGACCGGGCGCATCGGGCAGGTCATGTCCCCATGAGGTCAGGTCCACCCCGGTCAGCACGACTTCGCGGCTGCCGAGCGCGAGGTGACGCTCGACCGTGCGCAGGACTTCGCCGATCGGCAGCGAGCGGCTTGGCCCGCGTCCCTGCGGTATCACGCAGAAGGTGCAGCTGTGATCGCAGCCATTCTGCACGGCGATGAAGGCGCGGGTATGCTGGCGCACTTCGCTGGCCTTGGCCGGAACATTCCACGCGCGCGGATCAAGCTTGGCCGTATTGGCGATCAGCCCGTCCACTTCGGGCATGGCGGCAAGGGCGGCGCGCTCCACTTCGGCAGCGCAGCCGGTGACGAGCAGCCGCGCGTTGGGCCTCTCGCGGCGGGCGCGGCGGATTGCCTGACGGGTCTGGCGCACGGCTTCCGCGGTCACGGCGCAGGAGTTGATCACGACCATGTCGGATTCCTGCGCCAGCAGCCCGCGCAGTTCTTCGCTCTCCGACAGGTTGAGCCGGCAGCCGAGGGAAATCACTTCGGCGGCCATTCAGGCGGCTCCGAAAGTGGCCGGATCAAAATCGCCGCGGAAGCTTTCAGTAGCGGGACCAGTCATCAGGATGCGGCCCGCTTCGGTCCATTCGATCTGAAGGTCACCGCCGGGCAGGGATACCGTAACCTTGCGTTCCACCAGGCCGCGCCGCATCGCGCCGATTGCCGTGGCGCAGGCGCCCGTGCCGCAAGCGCGCGTCTCACCCGCGCCGCGTTCCCACACGCGCAGGCGGATATGGGTGCGGCTGACAACACTGGCGACATTCACATTGATACGGGCGGGAAAGACCGCATCGTGCTCGATCTCCGGGCCGAGACGGTGCAGTTCCACCGCGTCGCAATCCGGCACGAAAAAGATAACGTGCGGATTGCCGACGTTGACGGCGGTCGGGTCGGTCAGGTATTCCCAGGCGAGGGGCAGGTGATGGGTGTCCATCGCATAGGCCAGCGGAATCTGGTCCCATTCAAAGCGCGGCTCGCCCATGTCGACACTGATGCCGAAGTCCGATGGGGCGACTTCGATCAGGCCGCCCAATGTCTCGACCATGGAACGCTCGCCAATCAGCAAACCGATGGCGCGCGAGGCATTGCCGCAGCTTTCCACTTCGCTGCCGTCCTGGTTGATGAACCGGGCCTTGAGCGGGGCAAGCTGCGATGGTTCGAGCACGACAATCTGATCGCAGCCGATCCCGGTGCGCCGGTCCGCCAAAGCCACGGCAAAGGCGCTGGTCAGTTCGGGCAGGGGCTGGGCGCGTCCGTCGAGCACGACAAAGTCGTTACCAAGGCCATGCATCTTGATGAAGGGAACCCGCATGGTCAGCGCTCTATGCGCTGGCGGGCGCGGCGTAAAGTGCGCGGCTCAGGCTGTGCGGGCTGCAAGCGGCGCGGTGTGGGCGGTGGCGAGGCTTGCCTCGGCTGCCTTGACCATGCCCTTTGCCTGCAGTTCATCCAGAAGCTCGGCAGCAGTCTGCGGCGCGCCGTAAAGCATCCCTTGTCCACGGAAATTGCCGAGGCGGCACAGTTCGGCGAGGACAGCAGGGCTTTCAACCCCTTCGACCGTGATTGGCAGGCCCAGTCCTTCACCCAGTGAAACGACGGACCGGACGATGGCCGCGCTTTCTTCGCTATGCTCCATGCTGGCGATCAGGTCGCGGCCAATCTTGAGCCGGTCAAACGGCAGGAGGCGAAGCCTTGAAAGCGAGCTTTGGCCCGTTCCAAAATTGTCGAACGTGATCCTTACCCCCTGGTTCTGGAGGCTGGTCATGATCGTGCGGATCAGGCTGATGTTCTCGAATAGCGCGCTTTCTGAAAGCTCTATCTCAAGCCGGTGGGGTGGGTAATTCGCCTCGACCAACAGCTTGAGCAGCTTTTGCGCGAACCACGGGTTGCGCAATTGGTGCGGAGATACGTTTACCGCCAGGTTCACGCCAACCGGCCAATCACGCGCGTCGTTCAGCGCCCGGCGCAGCAGGTTTTCGAACAGGAAGTCGATCAGCCCGGTTTCTTCAGCGATGGGAATGAACAGTTCGGGGCTGATTTCCGCCTCGCCGGCTCTCTGCCAGCGGGGCAGCATTTCGTAGCCGGTCAGGCGGCCCGTGCGCAGATCAATTTCCTTTTGATAGCAGGGCGCAAATTCGCCACTTGCCAGACCGCAGCGAATTCCCGTTTCGACTTCGCTGCGCAAGCGCAGTTCCTGCTCCATGGCCGGATCGAACCAGCAATGGCGGTTACGCCCGCGCTTTTTGGCATGGTACATCGCAATGTCGGCCTGATGCAGCACCGCGCGGGGATCGTTGCTGGCACCGGGCAAATGGCTGGCAATCCCGGCAGAAATGGTTGCCCCGATTTCCGTTCCGGAAAACCTGACGGGCTGACAGACAGTATCGATCAGGCGATCGACTAGGGCATCAACTGCCCCCGGGCGATCCGGAGCGTAAGGCAGAACGCAGGCGAATTCGTCGCCGCCAATCCGGGCCAGCAGCGCGCCTTCCGGCAGGACAGAGCCAAGGCGATGCGCTGCCTGGATCAGCAGGGCATCGCCAGCGGCATGGCCATTGCCGTCATTGACCTGCTTGAAATTGTCGAGGTCCAGCATGACAAACGCCACGGCCAGCCCCTGCGCTGATGCGTCTGCGAACAGGCGGTCCGCAGCCGGGCCAAGCGAGCGGCGGTTAAGCAGTCCGGTCAAGGGGTCGGTTTCCGCCATCAGCCGCGCCCGTTCTTCAGCGCGGCGGCCTGCGGCGATTTCCTCTGTCAATTTGCGATAACGCTGCCAGCCAAGGAGCACTAGGGCAGTGTTCAGCAAGAACGCCACAGTCAACAGGTGGTCCGGCCTTGGACCCTGTCCGCTGAGGAAAGCAACGGTAGCGGGCACCACCACGCTGCCGATGCTGATCAGCAGGATGATGGCGGTCAGTGCGATGCCCAGTGCGACGATGTCGGTGTCATTCCGGTCCGGATGCGGCGCGCACCCGGACTGCGAACGCGGCAAGGCCAGCGTCGGTTGCGGAATGTCCTGAGCATCGTTCGGCATAGTTTTTTAACCCTGCCAAACGATGCTGAAATTTGCGTTAACGCAGCGCCTTTTTCGCGGCTAAATAATTATTTTTTTAGCCCAATTTCTTTCAGTCGCTGTTGCAGGAATTCGTCTGCGGTGATGGCCTGCGGATAGCGGTCGGGGTTTTCCGGAGTGATGCACTGCGGCAGGGTCTTGATCGGAAAGTCGCTGCGCAGGTGCAGGAAGAACGGCATCGAATAGCGGCTGAAGGCGGCGCGTTCCGGATTGGGATTGCGCACCCGGTGAATGGTGGACGGCAGAGTGTGGTTGGTCAGCCGTTCCAGCATATCGCCCACATTGATGACCATCGCCCCTTCCGGCGGAGAGGCGCTGATCCATTCCTTGCCCTGGTAAAGCAGTTCCAGCCCGGCTTCTTCTGCGCCCAGCAGCAGCGTGATGAGGTTGATGTCGCCATGGGCACCGGCGCGAATCGCCTCGCCTTCGACATTATTGAGCGGCGGGTAGTGCAACAGCCGCATGACCGAGTTGCCGTCTTCGATGGCCGGATCGAACCAGTGTTCATCAAGCCCGAGATAAAGCGCAATGGCCGAAAGGATCGTGGCACCGGTGGCGTCGAACTGGCGGTAGAGTTCCGAGAACACGTCCTGAAAACCATCGGGACGCTGCGGCCAGACGTTGGGCGGCATGGAAGCATCGGCCAGCGGGCTGCCTTCCGGCAGGTCGCGGCCGATGTGCCAGAATTCCTTGAGGTCGTGTGCCTTGGCATCCTTGGCGATTTCAACGCCGAACGGGGTATAGCCGCGCGCACCGGCGATGGCCGGGTTGTGGTAGCTGCGCTTTTCCTCTTCCGCCAGGGCAAAGAACTCTTCCGACAGCTTCCACGCCTGGTCGATCAGGGCGCGATCGATGGCGAAATCCTTCACCATCGCAAAGCCAAAGGTCTTGAAGCTTTCACCAATTGCCTGGGCGAATTCCGCCTTGGGTATATTCAGGGAAAGAACGGGGAGGGCAGTAAGGGACATGGGATAGACGCTTTCGCAAATCTGATGCAATGGGCGCGCCATAGCCCCATTCGCGAGTTCTGGCATGACGAAAATCAACAACTATTGGCTGATGAAATCCGAACCTGACGTCTATAGCTGGGACGATCTGGTGGCAGAGGGCGAAGGCACCTGGGACGGGGTGCGTAACTATACCGCACGCAACAATATGCGGGCCATGGTGCCGGGTGATCAGGTGTTCTTCTATCACTCGAACATCGGGGTGGAGATCGTTGGAATCGCGGAAATTACCGTCTCCAATATTCCCGATCCAACCGACGATACGGGGCGCTGGTCTGCAGTGAAGCTGAAGCCGGTGCGCAAGCTGGCGCGGCCCGTAACGCTGAAGGAAATCAAGGCCGATCCGGCCCTGGCCGACATGGACCTGCTGACCAAGTTCCGGCTTTCGGTATCAGGCGTAAAGCCGCAGGAGTGGGATTACATCCTGCAGCTTTCCGAGGGCGCAGCCTAACCCTTTGCCTTGGCCCTGAGGCCGGATACCGTCGCACCGCCGGCACTGAGCTGTTCGACATCGATAATCAGGTGGAGCAGGCGCAGGCCCTTGCGCTCCTGCGCTTCGGTGAGGGCGGCGCTGAACTCGGCCGTGGTTTGCACGCGTTTGGCCCAGCCGCCATATGCAACTGCCAGAGCGGCAAAGTCAGGGTTGTGCAGGGTGGTGCCGCTGATCCGTTCGGGAAACTCGCGTTCCTGATGCATTCTGATCGTGCCATAGGCGCCGTTGTCGACCAGCACGACCAGCATGTCGCAGCCATATTGAACGGCGGTCGCCAGTTCCTGCCCGTTCATCAGGAAATCCCCGTCACCTGCCAGGGCGACCACGGTCCGTTCAGGATGGCGCAGGGCAGCGGCAACGGCGGCCGGCACGCCATAGCCCATGGCGCCTGCCGTCGGCGCGAGCTGGGTCGGAAAGCCGTTGTAATGCCAATAACGGTGCCACCAACCTGAGAAATTGCCCGCGCCGTTGCAGATGATGCTGTCATCAGGCAGCGCTTCACGCATGGCGGTTACGCAGGCAGCCATGTCCAGCGGATAGGGCGCCGGGCTTGCCGTGGTCCATTCCAGCCATTCGCGGTGCGCTTCCTTGCCTGCGTCAAAGGGCAGGATGTCATCGTCCCACAGGGCCGCAGTTTCCGCGAATTCCGCCATGTCGGCGCAGATGGCAAGGTCGGCGCGATAGACGTGGCCCAGTTCATTCGGATCGGGATAGACGTGAACCAGGGTCTGCCCCGGATGATCCGGAGTGATCAGGGTATAGCCGTCGGTCGTCGCCTCACCCAGCCGCGCGCCAACAGCAAGGATCAGGTCGGCTTCCTTGATCCGCTGGACCAGCTTGGGATTGGGGCCATAGCCCAGGTTCCCGGCCCAGACCTTGCTGGAATTGGGAATCGCATCCTGACGGCGGAACGCGCCCGCTACGGGCATGCCGATTCGCTCGGCAAATTCGGTGAAGTGTTCACGCGCCTTCTCGTGCCAGCCTGCGCCGCCGACAATGGCGATCGGGGCAGCGGCATCTTCCAGCAGGCCCATCAGCGCGCCCATCGCGTCAGGGCAGACCGGCTGGGCCGGGCGGTAGACCGCCGGGCGCGGCTGGATGCCGGATACTTGTTCCAGCAGCATGTCTTCCGGCAGGGCAATCACCACCGGGCCGGGGCGGCCTGCCAGAGCAACGGTCCAGGCGCGGGCGATGTATTCCGGGATGCGGCGCTGATCGTCGATGCGCAGGACCAGCTTGGCCAAAGGGGCAAACATCTGGCCAAAGTCGACTTCCTGAAAGCCCTCGCGGTCTTTCATCCCGCGATCGACATCACCGATGAACAGCAGCATCGGCTGCGAATCCTGCATGGCAACGTGAACGCCGATGCTGGCATTCGTCGCCCCGGGGCCGCGGGTGACGAAGCAGACGCCGGGTCGCCCGGTCATGGCCCCATCGGCACAGGCCATGAACGCCGCGCCGCCTTCCTGACGGCAGATCACGGTCTGCACCTCGGGCGAATCGTGCAGGGCATCGAGCACCGCGAGGAAGCTCTCTCCCGGGACCGTAAACACACGGTCTGCCCCTTGGGCGATCAGGCAATCGACGAGCAGGCGCCCGCCATTCATGGTTGAAGTCTGGGTCATGTCAGGACACTATCGCGGCGAAATCAAACCGGCAACGCACCGCGACGCGAAAACCCCGGATCGGCAAGTGTCCCACAATGGGAAAGTATTGGAAAAGCGGCTGGTGCGATGGTCAATGAAACCTTAATCTCGCCCTATGAAAAGACGGTCCCTGGTCCTGACAGATGAAGCCGCTCGCCACCCGTTCCGGGTGCGGCTGGCACGCGGCATTGGCAGGCGCAAGGCCCGGCTGGCGGCGCAGGACCTGCGTGAATTCCTGCTCGCCTACTGCGCCTGCTTTCTGGCGGTCAGCCTTTATATCGCCTGAGCGGCGCGCTCTGCCGTCACCAGCTTGCGGGCCAGATGGGCGGAATAGACGCACATGACTGCGCTCAACAGCACCTGATTCACAATCGACACGCCGGCTGCGGACAGTCCGCTCGCCAATAGCGAGCCAAACACCATGGCCCCGGAGTTGACGATATTGTTCGCCGCAATGGTGCGCGAGGTCTGGGTCTTGTCGACGAAAGTGGTGAGGAAGGCATAGAGCGGCACCACGAACATCCCGCCCGCAATGGCAATGCCAAGCAGCGAAAGCAGCAGCGGAATCGCCAGCGGCATCGCGATGAACCCGGCGGTATCGTAAAGCGTGCCTTCCGGCAGCTGTGGCCATTGCCGGCAGATCAGGAAGAACACCCCGACAAAGGCCGCCATGACCAGCACCGAAGCGGGGGAATAGCGCGCCGAAACCATGCCTTTCAGCAAGGCATTGACCGACATCGAACCAATCGCCACACCGACCGAGAAGACGACCAGAAACAGGCTGGCGACTTCCTTGTTGGCGTGCAGCACGTGCTTGGCCAGCGGCGGGAACTGGATGAACAGCACGGTGCCGACCGTCCAGAAGAAGCTGATCGCCATGATGGCCAGAAAGACGCGCTTGTCGTCGGTCGTGCGTTTCACGAGGTTGATCGAGGCGCGCAGGAAGTGGAAATCCAGCGGCTCAACCGCGCCCTGTGCCGGGGCGGGGGGGACGTGGCGGCTGGTCAGATAGCCGATAACCGCAGTCGCCAGCACCATTGCTGCCGCCCATTCCACCTCGATCCACCCGGCAACGATGGTGCCTGCCAGAATCGCGATATAGGTGCCTGCTTCGACCAGACCGGTCCCGGCCAGCACTTCGTCCTCATGCAAATGCTGCGGCAGGATCGCGTACTTGATCGGGCCAAAGAACGTGGAATGCACCCCCATGCCCAGCAGGGCCAACAGCATCAGCGGCACGGCCAGAGTGGTGATCATGGTGCCTTGCCAGGCCAGGAACAGGCCCGCACCGCCAATCAGCATGATGCCGATTTCCGCGGCTTTCACGGTCCGGATGATCTTGGCCTTGTCGCGCATGTCGGCCAGTTGCCCGGCAATGGCGGAAAGCAGGAAGAAGGGCAGGATGAAGATTGCCGATGCAATCGCGCTGAACTGCGCGCCTTCATGCTCCGATTGATAGACCTGATAGACCACGAACAGCACCATGGCGTTCTTGAACAGGTTGTCGTTGAAAGCGTTGAGCAGCTGGGTGACGAACAGCGGCAGGAAGCGCCGGCTGTGGATCAGGTGTGTCTGGGTAGTCATACAGTTGGTAGCGTTCCCCGGTTCGCGGCGGACCCTAGCCGCGATTGCTTCTTGAACAAGTCCAAACTCTCCTCTTTTGCAAGAAGCACTTGATCGCTATCGGTGGTCACGATGATGTCTCTGCCTAACATCCTCACGCTCTCGCGTATCGTAGCCTTGCCGCTGCTGGCCTTCCTGATGTGGTGGCCAGAGTGGGAGACGGGTTATCTGATGGCGTTCGCGCTCTACTGCGCGATGGGAATAACCGACTATTTTGACGGTTATCTTGCGCGCTCCAGCGGTGCGGTCAGCAAGCTGGGCATTTTCCTCGATCCGATTGCCGACAAGATCATGGTCGCGACCGTGATTCTGGTACTGGCTGCGCAGGGCGTGCTGCGCGGGCCGTTTGTCGGCGATGCCCATGTCATTGCCGGGCTGATCATTCTGGCGCGCGAGATTGCCGTTTCGGGCCTGCGCGAATTCCTTGGCGGGTTGCAGGTGTCGATGCCGGTCAGCCGCCTGGCCAAGTGGAAGACGACTTTCCAGATGGTCTGCCTTGGCTCGCTGATCCTGGGCAAGGCGCTGCCGCAGTGGACGGCTGAACTGGGCGGAATCAGCATGAATGTGCCGCATACCGTTGGCCTTACCACCCTGTGGGCGGCCGCCGTGCTGACCGTGATTACCGGCTGGGATTACCTGCGAGTCGGCCTCAAACACATGGACTGAGCCGGGTCAGCCGGCGCGCAGTTCCTCAGCCAGCAAGCGGAATTCCTCGGCGCGGGGGCTGTTCTTGCGCCAGACCAGCGCGATTTCGCGGTTTGCACTTTCGCTGATCAGAGGGCGTGCCACGACCTGCGTTCCATTCAGGATGCCTGCGTCTAGCGCCATTTCCGGCAGCATTGTCAGGCCCAGCCCATTGTCGACCATCTGCACCAGCGTGTGCAGGCTGGTGCCGATCATGGTTGCCGAAGCGCGCAGTTCCGGCCGGTTGCAGGCGGCAAGGGCATGTTCTTTCAAGCAGTGCCCATCTTCCAGCAACAGCAGGCGATTCTCGTCAATGATGTCAGGCGAGATTTCCTCGGGCGGATCGCGCGGATCGTCCTTGGGGAAAGCGACCCACAGGGCATCAAGCTCGATCGTTTCCTTTTCCACTTCGCCAGTCGGGAAGGGCAGGGCAAGCAGCACGCAGTCCGAGCGGCCATGGTGAAGCGATTCGATGGCCGCCGCGCTCGGCTCTTCGCGCAGGAACAGTTTCAGCTGAGGCCGCTCGCGCCGCAGCCGGGGCAGCATCCGGGGCAGCAGGAACGGGGCGATGGTCGGGATCACGCTCATCCGCACTTCGCCAGAAAGCGGCTGGCCGGCGGATTGAACCATGTCGGAGAGTTCTTCTGCCTCGCGCAGCAGGCGGTGGGCCTTTGCCACAACCGCGTTGCCCAGCGGGGTAAAGCGCACGGCGCGCTTGGTCCGTTCGACCAGCACCACGCCCAGCAAGGTTTCCAGATCGCGCAGCCCCGCCGAGAGCGTCGACTGCGAAACGAAACAGGCATCCGCCGCCCGGCCGAAGTGCCCATGCTCGTGCAATGCCACCAGGTATTGCAACTGCTTGAGCGTCGGCAGGTAGGTGCTCATTCGCTATGCTCCGGCTCAGGTTCGGAGACCGGCTCAGGGGCTGGTTCCGTTGCAGGTTCGGGTTCCGGTGCCTCGATCCGCGTCATCTTCAGCTTACCATTGACCACCGCAAAGGCCATCTTGCCTTCGACCAGATCAAGCGCGTCCTGTCCGAACACTTCGTAACGCCAACCCTGCAGGAGCGGCAGTTCGCGGATTCCCGCGGCCAGCAGCTCAAGGTCTTCGCTGCGCGCCAACAGCCGCGATGCAACGTCGATTTCCCGGCTGCGGATCTTGAGCAGCAGCTTCAGCAGGTCGGCAACCAGCGCGCCTTCCTTGCCCAGCGGAGCGCCGCGAGGGGTGCGGGCGGGCATTTCCGCTTCGGTCAGCGGCTTGGCCGCTTCCAGCGTCGCCATCAGCCGCTTGCCGATTTCATTGTCCTTCCAGGCGGAGGAAAGGCCGCGCACCTTGGCCAGATCGGCCTGAACCTTGGGCGGGTGACAGGCGATGTCAGCAACAGTCTCGTCGCGGGCAATGCGGCCGCGCGGGATGTTCTTGTCCTGCGCCTCAAGCTCGCGCCAGTGGGCAAGGGCTTTCAGGCGGCCAAGCATCACCGGATTGCGACCCGGTGCCTTGATCCGCTGCCAGGCTTCGGTCGGATCGTTGCGATAGCCAGCCGGATCGGCCAGCTTTTCCATTTCGATATCCAGCCATTCGCCGCGCCCGGTCTTGATCAGGCGTTGCAGCAGCTTGGGGAAAATCTTGGCGAGGTGGGTAACGTCGCCGATTGCATAGTCGATCTGGCGCTCGGTCAGCGGGCGGCGCGACCAGTCGGTAAAGCGCGCGCCCTTGTCGATGGTCATGCCCAGCCAGCTTTCGACCAGGTTCGAATAGCCGATCTGCTCGCTCTGGCTGACAGCCATCATCGCGATCTGGGTGTCAAAGATGGGGTGCGGGGTCTTGCCAGTCAGGTTGTAGACGATTTCGACGTCCTGCCCGCCTGCGTGAAAGACTTTCAGCACGTCCTCATTATCGACCAGCAGGTCGAGCAGCGGGGACAGGTCAATGTCCTTGGCCAGCGGATCAATCGCGGCGGCTTCGTTCGTGTCGGCGATCTGGATCAGGCACAGTTCCGGCCAATATGTGTTCTCGCGCATGAATTCGGTGTCGACGCACACGAATTCCGCCTTGGAAAGCCGGTCACAGAGTTCCGAAAGCGCTTCGGACGTGGTAATCAGTGGATGGATCTTCATTCTTCTTTTTCTTCAGGTAGGCCCGTGCGGGCCTGCGGCTTGACAAATCTGCGGCTATCGCCTGTTAGCCGCGCTTTCGCCCCTGCAACAAAGTGGGCCGCTTGGAAAGAGTTTCGATGCACATTTATCGTTCGCACACCTGCGGCGCCCTGCGCGCCAGCGACGTCGGCCAGACGATCCGCCTCTCGGGCTGGGTCCATCGCAAGCGCGATCACGGCGGCGTTCTGTTCGTCGACCTGCGCGACCATTACGGCATGACCCAGATCGTCGCCGACGTGGACAGCCCGGCCTTGCCGGTGCTGGAAGGACTGCGGGTGGAATCGGTCGTCACGATCGAGGGTGAGGTCAAGGCCCGCAGCGCCGGGACCGTGAACCCGAACCTGCCGACCGGCGAGATCGAGGTTTTTGCCCGCTCCGCCACGGTGCTCAGCCGCGCTGAAGAACTGCCGATGCCGGTGGCTGGCGAGCAGGAATATCCCGAGGACGTGCGCCTGAAGTACCGCTTCCTCGACCTGCGCCGCGAAACGCTGCACGCCAATATCGTCAAGCGGACCCAGATCATCCGCGAAACCCGTCGCCGGATGGAAGACATCGGTTTCACCGAATATTCGACCCCGATCCTCACCGCGAGCAGCCCCGAAGGCGCGCGCGACTTTCTGGTGCCGAGCCGCATTCATCCGGGCAAGTTCTTCGCGCTGCCGCAGGCACCGCAGCAGTACAAGCAGCTGCTGATGGTCGCCGGGTTCGACCGCTATTTCCAGATCGCCCCGTGCTTCCGCGACGAAGATCCGCGCGCTGACCGCCTGCCGGGCGAGTTCTACCAGCTCGACCTTGAAATGAGCTTCGTCACCCAGGAAGAAATCTGGGAAACGATGGAGCCGGTTATGGCCGGGATCTTCGAAAAGTTCGCCGATGGCCGCAAGGTTACCCCTGCGGGCGAATTCCCGCGCATTCCTTATGCCCAGTCGATGCTGGACTACGGCACTGACAAGCCGGACCTGCGCAACCCGCTGATCATCCGTGACGTGACCAGCGAGTTCACGGCTTCGGGCTTTGGCCTGTTTGAAAAGATCGTCGGTTCGGGCGGCGTCGTGCGCCTGATCCCGGCGCCGAACACTGCAGACAAGAGCCGCAAGTTCTTTGACGAAATGAACGAGTGGGCGCGCAGCGAAGGCCATGCTGGCCTTGGCTATGCCACCCGCAAGGACGGCGTCTTCGGTGGCCCGATTGCCAAGAATCACGGTGAGGACAAGATGGCCGCGCTGTGGGATTCGCTTGGCCTTGGCCCGAATGACGGCGCGTTCTTTGCCGCCGGCAAGGAAGCCCAGGCAGCCAAGCTGGCAGGGCAGGCCCGCACCCGCGTGGGTGAACAGCTGGAACTGATCGACCAGGACTCGTTCCGCTTCTGCTGGATCGTCGACTTCCCGTTCTACGAATGGGACGAGGACAACAAGAAGCTCGATTTTGCCCACAATCCGTTCTCGATGCCGCAGGGCGGGCTGGACGCGCTGGAAAACCAGGACCCGCTGACCATCAAGGCCTATCAGTACGATATGGTCTGCAATGGCTATGAATTGGCATCGGGCTCGATCCGTAACCAGCACCCGGACCTGATGGTCAAGGCGTTCGAACTCGTCGGCCTGAGCAAGGCAGACGTAGAGGAACGCTTTGGCGGCATGTACCGCGCATTCCAGTATGGCGCACCGCCGCATGGCGGGATGGCTGCCGGGGTGGACCGCATGGTCATGCTGCTGTGCGGGGTGCAAAACCTGCGTGAAATCACGCTGTTCCCGATGAACCAGCGTGCTGAAGACCTGCTGATGGGGGCGCCTTCGCTGGCCGAACCGAAGCAGCTGCGCGAACTGCACATCCGGGTGGTGGAACCGCCCAAGGCCTGAGCGCTTTTTCGCCAATTGCCTCGTTTTCGTGGGGAACCCGCGCAACCTCTTGCCAGCGCGCGCGGCGTTCTCTAGGGCGAGGTCCGACTAAATTTCATCTGCCGTTCACGAAGGGACATATCCATGAGCGACACCGCCGATCGCGTTAAGAAGATCGTTGTCGAACACCTCGGCGTCGAGGCTGACAAGGTTACCGAAGATGCCAGCTTCATCGACGATCTGGGCGCCGACTCGCTCGACATCGTCGAGCTGGTGATGGCGTTCGAAGAAGAATTCGGCGTTGAGATCCCGGACGATGCTGCTGAAAAGATCAGCACTGTCGCCGACGCGATCAAGTACATCAACGACAACAAGGGCTGATAGCCTTTGGCCCACAGGCCCGACCGGCGTTTCCCGGCCCGTAAAGGTTTGGTTTGACGTAGTTCGCGGTCTTTGACAGGCTCGGCCCCGCAAAGGGCTGGGCCTGTTGTGTTTTGAGGTTTTGGAGAAAGTGCAATGCGGCGTGTCGTCGTAACCGGACTTGGCCTTGTTACCCCGCTGGGGGCCGATGTCGAAACCACCTGGGCCAACCTGATCGCCGGCAAGAGCGGCGCGGGCAAGATTACCCGCTTCGATACTTCCGATCAGAAGTGCCATATCGCCTGCGAAGTGAAGCCGGCCGATCATCCCTGGGGCTTTGACCCGAACAAGCGCGTCGATCACAAGATCCAGCGCCAGGTCGATCCGTTCATCATCTATGGCATCGATGCCGCTGGACAGGCGCTGGAAGACGCCGGTCTGGCTGAAATGGACGACGATCTGAAGCTGCGCACCGGCTGCTCGATCGGTTCGGGCATCGGCGGTCTGCCGGGGATCGAAAGCGAATCGATCGTCCTGCATGAAAAGGGCCCGGGCCGCGTTTCGCCGCACTTCGTCCATGGCCGCCTGATCAACCTGATCTCGGGCCAGGTCTCGATCAAGTACGGGCTGATGGGGCCGAACCACGCCGTGGTCACCGCCTGTTCGACCGGCGCCCATTCGATCGGCGATGCCGCGCGGATGATCAAGGACGGCGATGCCGACGTGATGCTGGCGGGCGGTGCGGAAGGCACGGTCAACCCGCTCGGCGTGGCCGGTTTTGCCCAGGCCCGCGCGCTCAATTGCAGCTACAACGACCGGCCCGAGCAGGCCAGCCGCCCCTATGACAAGGACCGCGACGGCTTCGTCATGGGCGAAGGCGCGGGCGTGGTGGTGCTGGAAGAATACGAGCACGCCAAGGCGCGCGGCGCGAAGATCTATGCCGAAGTGGTCGGCTATGGCCTGTCGGGCGATGCCTATCACGTCACGGCCCCGCATCCGGAAGGCAAGGGCGCCGAACTGGCCATGCGCATGGCGCTGAAGAAGGCCGGAATGGGCCCGGGCGACATTGACTATGTCAACGCCCACGGCACTTCGACCATGGCCGACACCATCGAACTGGGCGCGGTCAAGCGCGTGCTGGGCGGTGACCTGTCTGGCGCGTCGATGAGCTCGACCAAGTCGGCCATCGGCCACCTGCTGGGCGGCGCCGGTGCGGTTGAGGCGATCTTCTGCATCCTGGCGATCCGCGATCAGGTGGTTCCGCCGACGCTGAACCTCGACAATCCGGATGAAGGTACCGAAGGCGTCGACCTGGTGCCCAAGGTCGCCAAGAAGCGCAAGGTTCGCGCCGCGCTGAACAATTCGTTCGGCTTTGGCGGCACCAATGCCAGCCTGATCGTCAAGGCAGTCGAAGACTGATGCGCAGATCACGCCGGGGCCGTCTGCCGCTGATTGCGGCAGCGGCCCTGCTGCTTGGCACATTCGCCTGGTTCGTGGGGGGCTGGTACACGTCCGGCCCGCTTGCCAAAGAGATGGCTTTCCGCGTCCCGGAAGGCGCAAGCCTGTCCAGCACTGCCGAATTGCTGGAGGCGGAAGGGGTGATCTCCTCCGCCACGTCATTCAAGCTGCGCGCCCGCTTGCTGGGGGCTGGCTCGACGATCAAGGCGGGCGAATTCGCTCTGCCGCCCGGCACCTCGATGTCCCGCGTCTTCGACCTGCTGACCGGCGATGAAGTGCTGCGCCGTTTTGTGACCGTGCCGGAAGGGATGCCTTCCATCATGGTCTATGAACGGCTGATGGCGAATCCCCTGCTGACCGGTGAGGTCAAGGTTCCGGCCGAAGGCTCGATCCTGCCTGATACCTACGAAATCCAGCAAGGCGAAAGCCGGCAGGCGGTCTTGGACCGGATGCAGGCCGCCATGAAGCAGGCTCTGGCTGAAGAATGGCAGAAGCGCGGCAAGAATGCCGTGGTCCGCTCCCTGCAGGAAGCGATCATCCTCGCCTCGATTGTCGAGAAGGAAACCGGCAAGGCCAGCGAACGCACCACGGTTGCCGGGCTCTATTCCAACCGCCTGCGCGAAGGGATGCGGCTTCAGGCCGATCCGACGATCATTTACCCGATCACCCAGGGCAAACCGCTAGGGCGCCGGATTCTCCAGTCGGAAATCCGGGCGGTGAACGACTACAACACCTATTCGATGGCCGGTCTGCCCAAGGGGCCGATTACCAATCCGGGCCGCGATTCGATCGCTGCCGTGCTCAATCCGGCCGATACGGATGTGCTTTACATGGTTGCCGATGGCAGCGGCGGGCACGCCTTTGCCAAGACCCTGCCAGAGCACAATGCCAACGTCGAAAAATGGTTCAACATCCGCAAGGCGCGCGGCGACTTCTGATTGCGTTTAGACGGGCTTCGACAAGCTCAGCCTGAGCGGGGAAGGATGGCGATGCATTGAGGGAGCGGGACAAGTTCCCGCTCACCCTGAGCCTGTCGAAGGGTGTTGATCTCAACCGACAGCCCCGCCTTACGGCTCCACGATATTGAACCCGGTCGGCACCGGATCGAGCGCGGCTTGCAGCGCGTTTACTGCGGCCCGGTCCCCTTCAACTTTCAGGCCCAATGCCTCCAGTTGCGGCAGTGGCAGTTTCAGGATCAGGAGGCCCAGCATCAGCTGGCGGGGTCCGGTTACGGTTGCCGTCGGCGTTGCGACCGTGATGCCGACGCGCGCCAGCATCACAGTCTTGCTGGCTTCGATGCCGACGATTTCCTTGCGGTCGGTGATGGCTAGGTTCACCGAAACCGGCGCAACCAGCTTTGCCGGATCAAACCGCGTTGCCGCCGAATCCAGCAGCAATTGCGTCGGCACGGCAGCGATCATGTCGGTGCCCTGCGTGCTGATCGTCGACGGCTTGTAGCCAGTGCGCAGGTCGCGCGCGGCAGAGAGGAACTGGTTGCGCCAGATCGCGCTTTCCGCCTGATAGCCCTGCTGTTCATAACTGTCGGCCAGCAGGGCACGGGCGGCCTGATTGGCTGGATCGGCAAAGACCAGCTGGTTCAGCAGATCCGAAGACCAGCGGTAATCGCCCGCAGCCATCGCCTTGCGGGCCTGCGCGGTCACCTTTTTCGCGCCGCCCATTGCGGCCACCATCCGCTGCGCGCGTTCCTGCGGCGGCCATGGATTGAGGTTCGCCGGAACCCCATCGTACCACCCAAGGTAGAACTGATAGACCGCCTTCGAATTGTGGTTGTAGGTGCCGTAATAGCCGCGATTAAACCAGTCGCGAGACAGCTCTGGCGGCTGCACCATGCCCTCTGCCAGTTCGACCGGGGTTTCGCCGCGGTTCATGCGCCGCACCGACTGGTCGTGGAGATAGCGATAGTTGTCGCGTTGGCTGGCCAGCATTCCCGCCACTTCGCTCTGCCCGAAACGCGGCCAGCAATGGCTGGAAATGACCACATCGCTGCGCTGGCCGTATAGGCGCAGCGCTTCGTCCAGATAGCCGGCCCAGGCATGAGTATCGCGCACCTTTGCCCCGCGCGGGGTGAGGATGTTGTGGAGCGAGCAGGTGCTCATTTCCGCCGAGAGGAAAGTCCGCCTGGGCGCGATGAAGACGTTCAGCTCGCTGGGTGCCTCGCTGCCGGAAACGATCTGGAATTCCAGATCCACGCCATCGACCTTGCGCGTCTCGCCAGTGCGTTCGATCGTATCGGTGGGGGCGATCAGCGTGACTTCGCCGGTTGGCGTGCCCATGCCGATGCCGCTGCCCATCTGCCCGGTCGGGCTGCGCTCTAGCCCACTGCCGAACTGGTAACTGACCCGGCGGCCCATCGCGGCGCCCGCCATGACGTTTTCCGATGCGGTCTCCTCCATGAAGCGGCCCGGCGCGATGATCGCAACCTTGCCTGCCGCGACATCGGCCTCGTTCACCACGCCGCGCACGCCGCCAAAGTGGTCGCCGTGGCTGTGGCTGTAGATCACGGCGACCACCGGACGCGCACCGAGTTTGGTGTTGACCAGTTCCATGGCGGCCGCGGCAGTTTCACGGCTGGTGAGGGGGTCGACCACGATCCAGCCGGTCGCGCCGCGGATCACGGTCATGTTTGAAATATCGAACCCGCGGACCTGATAGATGCCGTCGGTCACTTCAAACAGGCCGTGGCGGCGCAGCAGGCTGGCCTCGCGCCACAGGGAGGGGTGGACTGTGGCCGGGGCGGGGCCGGAAACAAAGTCGTGACTGGCCAGATTGAAGACCGCTCTGCCATCCTTGTTGCGGATCACCGGATCGTCGCGCGTGGCGATGAAGCCGCGTTCAGCAAAGGCCGCGTCGCGTCCGTCCTCCACCGGCAGCCTGGTCCTGGCCGCTTCCTGCGCGGCGATGGTGGCCGGGCTGGCTGGTTTGGGCTGGAGGGCGGGATCGGTTGCAGGCGCTTGGGCGATGGCGGCAGTGCTGCTCATCAACAGGGCAGCGGCAGTCAGCCGCAGGGCAGGGCGGTTCATCGGCAGGTCTCCTCTCACCGTGGAACAGGATGCTGTGCCTTGCGTTTGGACGCAAGTGGGGTCCACCATGCAGATTAATCGCTAGGGCCGATCATTTTTACCGCCATTGCCAATTTTACAGATTAATGCGCCATCCCTAGATACGGCGGCGAACAAGGAGACATTCACATGCTTGGACGCACTATCCCCGACGTTACCCTGAAGACCCGCGTACGCGACGAATCGATTGGTGGTCCGAACCCGTTCCGCTGGCAGGATATGAATGTCCGCGATGAATTCGCTGGCAAGAAGGTCGTCGTCTTCTCGCTGCCGGGTGCCTTCACCCCGACCTGCAGCAACGAGCAGTGCCCGAATTACGAGCGGCTTTATGACCTGTTCAAGGCCGCCGGCGTGGACGAGGTTTACTGCATGTCGGTCAACGATGCTTTCGTCATGTACCAGTGGGGCAAGAGCCTGGGCCTGCAAAAGGTCAAGCTGCTGCCGGACGGTTCTGGCCACTTCACCCGCCGCATGGGCATGCTGATCGACAAGGACCACCTAGGCTTTGGCTATCGTTCCTGGCGCTATGCGATGATCGTTGAAGACACCCAGATCACCCACTGGTTCGAAGAGCCGGGCATCAATGATACCGGTGCGGACAGCGATCCCTATGGCGAAACGGCCCCGGAAAAGCTGCTGGGCGCCCTGACGAGCGATCCGGTGGCGCCGCAGGCCTGATCCGGCTAGGTGCGGGCGGTGGAACCTGACCCCCTCTCCCCAAGGCCGCTCGCACCATTTATCGTTACGGGTGAATTGCCCAATGACGTTCTGGCCTGGGCCGATGGCCTGCGCCGTGCGCATTATCCGGCAGAGCGCAACTGGCTGAAGGCGCACGTCACGCTGTTCCATTCCTTTGCGCCGTCGCTGCGGGAGGAACTGCCGCGCTACCTTTCCGCCATGGCTGCTGAATATGCGCCGCCTGTAGCCGAAGTATCGGGATTGATGGACCTGGGCAGCGGCACGGCGATTGCGCTGCGCTCAGCGGGCTTGCTGGCCATCAGGGGGCGGATTGCCGAACACTTTTGGGATATGCTGTCGCGGCAGGATCAGGGCGGGAAAAGGCTGCATATCACGATCCAGAACAAGGTGCCGCGTGCCGATGCGCTGGCCTTGCAGCAGGCTTTGCAAGGGGGTCTGCCGCAGCGGAAATTCCGCTTCACCGGGCTGGGCCTGCACATTTATCGCGGTCCGCATTGGGAAGCTGTGGGAACATGGAAGTTTCGAGGGCAACAGGACGCTTGACCACAGCGAAACAGCACCCTATGTGCGCCGCCTGCCCCCGAGATACGGCGGCGCGGAAATGGTATGGCGGAGTAGCTCAGCCGGTTAGAGCAGCGGAATCATAATCCGCGTGTCGGGGGTTCGAGTCCCTCCTCCGCTACCATCCCCTTATCCGGAAGCTTCCGACAGCTTCCGCATTTTTCCAAAAATCGAAAGAAAAGCAGAGGGTTGCGGGTGATTCGCGTCCGCATGCGCCCATGGCCTTCCACATGCAGCCAGATTTGGTGTGGGGGTATTTTGGGGGTAGTTTTGCGGAGTATCGGAAAGGAGCGATACCCCCATGCCTCTGACGGAGACTCAAGCAAAGAATGCCAAGCCACGCGAGCGAGCGTACAAGCTTGCCGATAGCGAGGGTTTGTTCCTCCTCGTCCAGCCGAACGGCACGAAGCTTTGGCGGATGAAGTACCGATTTGCAGGCAAGGAGAAGTTGCTGTCGTTTGGCGCTTATCCGGCGTTGGGGATCGCCGCCGCCCGGGACAAACGCAAAGCGGCCAAGGCACTCCTTGCCGAAGGCAAGGATCCGATGAAGGCCAAGGGGGAGGTTACATCGGAGAACGGTGACACCTTCTACATGGTGGCGAAACGCTGGCACGAGAACCGCCAGTCGGCGTTGAATCCGGCACATGCCGAACGTGTCTGGTCACGAATGGAGCGGGACGTGTTCCCCTCCCTGGGACAGAGGCTGATCCACGAGATCACTGCCCCCGAGGTCCTGGAGATGATCCGCAAGATTGAGATACGAGGCGCGCTCGATATCAGTCGGCGTGCCAAGCAAGGGGTAGGGCAGGTCTTTCAGTTCGCGATTGCTTGCGGGCTGGCATCCAGCGATCCCACTGCTCACCTTAGTGGGGCCCTGAAGCCTCGGCCCAGGGTGAAGCACATGAGCCGCCTTCCTCTGGCAGAAATACCTGCGTTCCTCGAAAAGCTGCGAGCCTACCAAGAGGAAGGTGACCGGCGCTCGGCAATCACCCGCGATGCAGTGCTATTCGCCTTGCTAACCTGGGTCAGGACAAAAGAGCTTCGACTGGCCGTCAAATCCGAATTTGAAAATCTCGATGGTACGGAACCCGTTTGGCGGATTCCGGCTGCGCGCATGAAGATGGGGCGCGAACACCTTGTTCCACTTTCCTCCCAGGCTGCACTCATTGCTAGAAAAATGGTATCGACGGCGACCGGTGATTACCTGTTTCCCGGGACCCACCCAGACAAGCCGTTGTCTGAAAACACGATGATCTATGCGCTTTACCGTCTTGGTTATCATAGCCGCCAGACCATCCACGGCTTTCGTGGCCTCGCCAGCACATGGGCGAACGAACAATTGGTTGAATTTGGCAAGCCAGCGATGTGGATCCGAAAGTACCATGAGGATTGGGTCGAGTTGCAGCTCGCTCATTCAGAGAAGGACGATGTCCGGGGTGCTTACAACGCGGCGGAGTATCTCGCGCCCCGCCGGCGAATGATGCAGGATTGGGCTGACTTCCTCGATGGGCGGAAGGTCGTCGACATCAGGAAAGGACGAAAGCGCGCCGCGTGACGCCCGTCAGCAGAGATATTTTCGTTTCAAAACTGCCAGTGCCGCAGGACGTCGCGGACATATCCGGGTGTCTCGCCATTGCGGGGAATGCCGCCTGCGCGTTCGACCGCCCCTGGACCGGCATTGTAGGCAGCCACCGCGAGGTGAACCACGCCGAACTTGTCAAGCATCTGCCGCAGATACCGCGCAGCGCCGAAGATGTTAGCCATAGGATCGAAGCGATTGAAGACCCCGAGTTCCTTTGCCGTTGTGGGCATCAGCTGTCCGAGACCTGCTGCGCCTGCTGGGCTGATGGCAAAGGGGTTGTATCGAGACTCCGTCCATACGAGTGCATCGAGCAGGCCTGCGGGCAGTGAATACTTCGCTTCCGCCGCATAGATGTGGGGCAGGTAGCTTGCTCGCCTGAAACCGGATGGGCCAGGTTGGGCCTTCCGCTCGTATCTGTAGGGCAGGTTGACCCGACCAGTTTGCGGCACAGTCACAACAGGCGCCGGGCCGTCTTGGGCAGATCGCCAGAGCCCATGCTCGACCAGCTGGAAGCCGTTCGATGTTTCAGCAATTCGAATGCCGTCGGAGTGGCTTGCGGGGGCTTCGATTATAGCTGGCGTTGCCAACTCCTGGGCACTGGCCGGGATGGCAGAGGTGATCGCGATGCCTGCGATCAAGAGAGTTTTGATTGTCATTTCTCGATCCTTGTCTAGCCGAATCGAGTGAGAACATATAAAGAACGCACGGCGTAGGAAATTGGTTTGGCGCGAGGGCAGAGCGGAGGCTGCGCGGGGAGGGCACCTCAACCGGAGTAGGTCGATGCCCCCGTTAGACAAAGCTTATCAACTCGAACGCCGCGCCCGCACCATCGTCGAAAGCCTTCAGGGTACATGGAGTCGGGGCAAAGGCATGTGCTGCTGCCCGGCGCACGACGACCGAACTCCGTCGCTGAGTGTGACCTTGGGGCGCAAAGCCATCCTGTTTCATTGCTTCGCGGGATGCTCGAACGGGGAGGTCATAGCGGCACTGGACCGCCAGGGTGTTCGCAGCCGTGACCTGTTCGATGGCTCTAGTGCCGTGGCCGCTAATCAACAGGAAAAAAGGGCCTTCAATTCCAACGCGCGGCGTTTGTGGCACTCGGCGACGGCGATCTCCGACAGCCCTGCCGAAGGATACCTCGCACAGCGCGGGATCCTGCGTGCCTCTGATCAGCTCCGTTATCTCGAGCGCACGCCGCTCGGACCACGTGGT
>CAZLPK010000011.1:0-51807 GCA_964561375.1 uncultured Novosphingobium sp. | reverse complement strand
GCGACCCGGCCTCGATCGCGTTCTGCGAAGAGGTCGGCCTCGACTACGTCTCGGCGAGCCCCTACCGCGTGCCGATTGCCCGCCTCGCAGCGGCCCAGGCCGCGCTGAAGTAAGCCAGACTCGGGGCTGAGCCTGTCGAGCGGCGTGGGGGCTAACCCACAGGCTTCGACAGGCTCAGCCTGAGCGGGTTTTGTGGGTCACCCTGAGCTTGTCGAAGGGTGTTCTAAAGGGGGCTTGGCAAATAGCGCGCAAAAGGGGATCGAGATGCACCCGATCCCCGAAAGAGGCAGTGATGGCCAGCGACAGCGCGCATTTCTATGAACCCCGCAGCGGCCATGGCCTGCGGCACGATCCGTTCAATTCGATTGTCGGCCCGCGCCCGATTGGCTGGATTTCGACGTGCAGCCCGGACGGCGTGGCCAATCTTGCCCCCTACAGTTTCTTCAATGCGCTGAACTATCACCCGCCGCTGATCGGCTTTTCCAGCATCGGCTGGAAGGACACGCTGGCCAATATTCAGGCCACCGGAGAGTTCTGCTGGAACCTGACGAACCGCGCTCTGGCCGAAGCGATGAACCTGTCCTGCACTCCGGCCCCGCCTGAAGTGGACGAATTTGCCGTGGCCGGGCTGACCAAGGCCCCCAGCCGCCTGATTGCCGCGCCGCGCGTGCTGGAAAGTCCGGTCAATTTCGAATGCCGCCTGTGCGACCTGATCCGCCTGCGCGGTGCGGACGGAACCGAAATCGACACCTGGTTCGTGACTGGCGAAGTGGTGGCCATCCATATCGATCAGGCCGTGTTGCGCGATGGTGTGTTCGACACTCTGGCGGCTGATCCGGTCCTGCGTGGGGGTGGCCCGGCAGACTATTTCGGCATCAGCGAGGCCGCGCTGTTCAAGCTGCGCCGCCCCGGCTGGCCCTTGCCCGAGGGCTAGATCTGCGACCGGGCAAGAAGGGACGAAAAGACACTCCTTGCGGCACTTTGTTATACCTGTTGCGACTTGATCTTAACGATCGTGCGCAATTTCACGGACAAGCGCTCCAAAAATGCGCGGTACGCGCTTGCAACTACAGTAAAGTCCTCTACCGGTGCCCCCCGCAGAGCGGCCTTTGTGATGGGCGAACAGCCGCTATACGAAATTGGAGGAAGACGTGTCGAAGATCGATGAAAAGCTTGAGCCGATTCTGGCTGAAGTCCTGCGCCGGAATGCGGGTGAAACCGAGTTCCATCAGGCTGTCGTCGAAGTGCTGGAAAGCCTGGGTCGGGTTATCGCCAAGAAACCCGAATATGCCGACCACGCCCTGATCGAGCGCCTGTGCGAGCCGGAGCGTCAGATCATCTTCCGCGTGCCGTGGGTTGACGATGCCGGTCAGGTCCAGATCAACCGCGGTTTCCGCGTCCAGTTCAATTCGGCGCTCGGCCCCTACAAGGGCGGCCTGCGCTTTCACCCCTCGGTCAACCTGGGCATCATCAAGTTTCTGGGCTTTGAACAGATCTTCAAGAACGCGCTGACCGGCCTGCCGATCGGCGGCGGCAAGGGTGGTTCGGACTTTAACCCGCGCGGCCGCTCCGATGGCGAAATCATGCGCTTCTGCCAGTCGTTCATGACCGAGCTGGCCCGCCATCTGGGCGAATATACCGACGTTCCGGCTGGCGACATTGGCGTTGGCGGCCGCGAAATCGGTTACCTGTTCGGCCAGTTCAAGCGCTTGACCAACAAGTATGAGGCTGGCGTGCTGACCGGCAAGGGGCTGGTCTATGGCGGTTCGCGCGCGCGCACCGAAGCGACCGGCTATGGCGCGACCTATTTCGTCGACTCCATGCTGGCGACCAAGGGCATGTCGTTCGAAGGCAAGCGCTGCGTCGTTTCCGGTTCGGGTAATGTCGCGATCTACACCATCGAAAAGATCCAGCAGTTCGGCGGCGTGGTCGTCGCTTGCTCGGACTCCAACGGCTATGTCGTGGACGAGAAGGGTATCGACCTGGCGCTGGTCAAGGAGATCAAGGAAGTGCGGCGTGAACGCATTTCCGAATATGCGCGGCTCAAGGGTACTGGCGCCCATTACATCGAGAAGGGCTCGGTCTGGGATGTTACCTGCGATATCGCGATGCCTTCGGCCACGCAGAACGAACTGACCGGCAAGGATGCCAAGACCCTGGTCAAGAACGGCGTTATTGCCGTCGGTGAAGGCGCGAACATGCCGTGCACCCCGGAAGCGATCAACACGTTCCAGGCGGCAGGCGTGCTGTTCGGTCCGGGCAAGGCGGCCAATGCTGGCGGCGTTGCCACTTCGGCGCTGGAAATGCAGCAGAACGCCTCGCGCGATAGCTGGACCTTCGAGCAGACCGAAGCCCGGCTGGAAGCGATCATGCGCAATATCCACGATACCTGCGCGGCAACTGCCGACGAATATGGCACCCCCGGCAACTATGTCCTGGGCGCGAATATCGCCGGTTTCGAACGCGTCGCTGCCGCGATGACTGCTTTTGGCGTAATCTGATCCCGACCGGGAGGGGTTGCTTTGGTGGCAGCCTCTCTCGGTAAAGTATTGAAGCAAAAACCTTATCGGCGCTGCGGTGGCAGGAAGCCCTGATTTGCGCCAATTTCAGCTTTCAGCGGGGCAGGGAAAGCTTTGTTTTGCGTTGCGGCGTGAAACCTATGAGCGGTCTTCCAACAGGGACGCCCGGCAACAAGCCGGACAGAGATGAGGAAGACTTCAATGCTGAACCCCACCCGCGCGCTTTCCGCGTTCACCGCCCTCGCTGCCGTTCTGGCCCTTCCGCAGGTTGCCCACGCGACTGACGGTTATTTCGTGAACGGCATGGGCGCCAAGGCCAAGGGCGCGGGCGGCGTGGCGATTGCCATGCCCGAAGATGCCGTGGCGATTGCTGCCAATCCGGCTGCCGCAGTCGCAGTCGGCGACCGCCTGGATGTCGGGTTCGAAGTCTTCATTCCCAGCCGCGGAGCCGAGATCACCGGCAATCAGGCCGGGCTGAACGGCACCTGGTCAGGCAACGGGGCCAACCCGTTCATCCTGCCTGAAGTGGCCTATGCCCGCCAGATCAACGACACTCTGGCTTTCGGCCTGGTGATCAACGGCAATGGCGGGATGAACACCAAGTACGAGAAGAACCCGTTCGGCAGCTTTGGCGCCGAGGGTCCGGCCGGGGTGAACCTGCGCCAGATCTTCATCACGCCGACGCTGGCCGCGCGCGTGGCTGAAGGACACAGCATCGGCGTTTCTCCGATCTTGATGCTGCAAAGCTTCTCGATGACCGGAATTCAGCCGTTCACTCAGTTTCCCGGGTTGAGCGCCGCGCCGACCAAGATGACCAACAACGGCGATGACTGGTCGACCGGTGCGGGCCTGCGCGTCGGTTATCTGGGTCAGTTTGGCCCGGCGGTTAAGTTTGGCGCGTTCTACCAGACCAAGGTCTGGGCCAAGCCGTTCGAAAGCTATGCCGGTCTGTTTGCTGATGGCGGCGATTTTGACGTTCCGGCGTCGTGGGGTGCGGGCGTTTCGATCAAGGCGACCGACAAGCTGACCCTTGGCGCCGATTACAAGCGGATCGAATACTCGGACGTTGCTGCAGTCGGCAATCCGCTGGCGCTCAACCTGCCGTTCGGCGCTGAAAACGGCCCGGGCTTTGGCTGGAAGGACGTTGACGTGATCAAGTTTGGCGCGGTCTATCAGGCCAATGAGAAGCTGACCCTGCGAGCCGGTTATGGCCGTTCGGACAATCCGGTGCCGCAGTCGCAGACCTTCCTCAACCTGCTGGCTCCGGGCGTGGTTACCGATCACTTTACGGCAGGGGCTACGGTCAAGCTGAAGAACAAGCTGGAACTGACCGGCTATGTGATGCATGCGCCGCGCAATGATGTGCGCGGAGCGGGCTCGATCCCGGATAGCTTCGGCGGCGGCGAAGCGAATGTCCATCTGGCGGAAACCGCCGTGGGCGCATCGCTGGGCTTCTTGTTCTAAGGAGGAATTGGGCAATGCCCGAAACATGGTTGCTGGCCCTTGCGGGCGGCGTTCTGATCGGGCTTGCCTCTGGCGGGTTTTATCTGCTTGCCGGTGAAATCGCCGGGATTACCGGGGTGGTCCGCCGCGCCATGTCGGGGCCGGAACGCGGCTGGCGCTTTGCCTTTCTTGGCGGGATGGTCGTGGCGGCGCTGATCTGGCTTGCCACGGCTGATGTCGCGGCGGCCACGGCGGGGCTGGAGACCCTCTCGCTACCGATCCTGATCGGCGCAGGTCTGCTGGTCGGTATCGGCACCGATCTGGGCAATGGCTGCACTAGCGGCCACGGGGTCTGCGGCCTGTCCCGCTTTTCCCTGCGTTCGCTGGTAGCAGTCGGCGTGTTCATGGCCGTTGGGGTTCTGACCGTCTGGCTGGTTCGCCATGGAGGTCTGGCATGAAGACCCTGATCGCTTTTCTGGCGGGCCTCGCCTTTGGTTTTGGCCTGCTGGTTTCGGGCATGAGCAGCCCGGACAAGGTGCTGTCCTTCCTCGATCTGGCTGGAGCGTGGGACTCGAGCCTGGCCTTCGTGATGGGCGGCGCGGTCCTGACTGCGACCCCGTTGTTCCTGCTGGCCAGGCGGCGTGCACAGCCGCTGGTAGGCGTTGCCTATGACGATCCGGACCGGCTGACGATCGATCGCAAGCTGGTGATCGGCGCGGTCCTGTTCGGGCTGGGCTGGGGCCTTGCCGGCATCTGTCCGGGTCCGGCCGTGGTCAATCTGGTCCTTGCCCCTGGCAAGACGGCGGCCTTCGTGATTGCGATGGTCGCGGGGATCATGCTCTCTGCGCGGCTGCGCCGGGGCGGGGCCTAGCCCTCCGATCCGACGAAGCCCGCCACCATGTCGCGCAGCGGCAGGCGGGCCTGCATCCGTACGGCCAGCATGGCCGTGCCGCTGACCTTGCGCTGGACGAACAGGGTATTGGCGGGCGGAATGTGCCAGGCGGCCCGGTCTGCTGCGATCACTTCAGCCTGACCGCGCACCTGCTCGACAAAGCTGCGGTCGGCAAAGTCGAACAGGCCGGGCTTGCCCAGATGGCCCAGCAGCACTTCGATCATGCCGTCAATCGCGCTGCCATGGCGCTGGAGGATGGCGGGCGTAACAAAGCCGATGGCGATCAGGGCATCGCGCAGGGCCATGCGGTCTTCGGTCAGACCGGCCCGCATCAGCGCGCGATAAGCCTTGCTGGTTTCCTCTGGCACGGCACGGGCCGCACCGAAATCGAGCAGGACGATCCGGCCCGTATCGGCTTGCCAGCGGAAATTGGCGAAGTTCGGGTCGGTCTGCATGTGGCCGAATTCGAACAGTTCGCGCAGGACCAGGCTGAACAGCGCGCCCATCGCCGCATCGCGGGTGTCGCGCGAAGCCTGTCCCAGCGTTTCAATCGCGCTGCCGGGGATGAAATCCATCGCCAGCACCCGCTCGCCGGATAGTTCATCAATTGGTTCTGGCATGACGAAGGCGGGATCGCCTGCCAACAGATCGCGGTAACGTCGCATCTGCGCGGCCTCGCGGCGATAGTCCGCCTCTTCGTGCAGCTGCCGCTTTGCCTCTGCCAGCAGCGGCGCAACATCCAGCGTGGCAGGCAGCAGGCCCGACATGCGCAGCAGGGTGGCGACATTGTCGACATCGGCATCGATGCTGGCCGCGACGCCGGGATATTGCACCTTGATCGCGAGCACGCGCCCATCCGGCAGGATCGCGCGATGGACCTGCCCGATCGATGCGGCGGCAATCGGCGTCGCGTCAAATCTGGCGAACTTGCGGCGCCAGTCCGGACCCCATTCCGCGATCAGCACCTTGTTCAGCTGGGCGGGCGGCATGAAGTGCGCGGCATCGCGCAGCCGCGCCATGATCGCGGTCAGTTCGTCAGGCAGAACGTCGCCGGCATCGAGCGAGATCATCTGCCCCAGCTTCATTGCCGCGCCGCGCAGGCGGGAAAGCTGCTCGGTCACGCGCACGGCATTGGCCGGGGTCAGCAACAGGTCGCTCATCCGCGGGCGTTCGCCGCTGGCCAGCCGCCGCGCCCCTTCCGCCAGCATTCCGCCAGCGATCCCGCCTGCCAGTTGCCCGAACGAGGCCAGCCGCGAGAGCCGCGCGGAAGGCACCTTGCGATAGCGCGAGCCGTTCATCGCAATTGCTCCTGCAGGCGCGGACGAATGCGCAGGAAGCGGACGTAAAGCCATTCGAGCATTGCTTCGACCCCCGGCAGACGCGCGGCCAGCCCCAGCGGGCGCAGCAGCGGAATGGCCCGCCACATCGCGGCAAAGGCTGCCGCGCCGGACAGGATCACGCCGTTTTCCCGCGCATGAAACCGAGCCAGCATTTCCGCGCGATCCAGCGGGCAGGCGTCGCTGCCGGTCAGATCGATGAACCTGATCTGTCCGGCCCGATCAAGCCGCTGCATCACGGCAATCTCGCGCTGGCACAGCGGGCAGCTGCCATCGAACCAGACTTCCAGCCTGTGCGCGGTTTCACTGGCGCTGTGCTGCGGAATGGGAATTCTCCTGTTTGATCCTATGGACTTGACCACGCCGCCGCGCTGAAAGCTACCTGTCCACTTGCGCAGGTCATCGCGGCTTGACGGGCTGGGCCTCACAGGTCTAGCGGCAACACATCGACCCACGGGGTGCCTTGGCGCGGCCAAGGCTGAGAGGCGTGTCGGGAGCAATGAGGCTCCTTGCCTGCCAACCCGAGAACCTGATCCGGTTAATACCGGCGGAGGAATAGGGCTCATGCGCAAGCAAGCCACGAATCTATCTGTACGTTCCTTGTCCATCGCTCTGGCCGTTGCCGCCAGCGGTGTTTTCCCTGCAATCGCCAATGCTGAAACGGCCGATGGCGAAATCATCGTCACCGCCCGCGGGCGTGAGGAAGCGTTGATTGCCGTGCCGGACACGATCACGGCCTTCGACCAGCAAGATATCGTCGCGGGTAAATTCCAGACGGTGGACGACATTATCGCCGCCACTCCCGGCGTGTTCATCATCAACGATCAGGATCCCGGCACCAATCTGATCTCGATTCGCGGGGTTTCGACCAACCGCAATCAGGTTCCCTCGATTTCCTATGTCGTCGACGGGCTGGCTCTGGCCGATCCCGAACTGTTCACCCTGCGCGCCTATGATCTGGCGCGGATCGAAGTGCTGAAAGGGCCGCAAGGCGCGCTGTTCGGGCGTTCGGCATCGGGCGGGGTGATCAACCTGACCACAGCCGATCCGACCACGGAAGCGGGCGGCGAGGCGACGCTGGGCATCGGCAACGGCTTTACCTGGACGGCCGATGCCGCAGTCAATGCGCCGCTGTCGGACAAGGTGCAGGTGCGGCTGGCCGGTTCCTTCCGCGATACCGATGGCTTCATCACCAACACCTTCCTGAACAAGAAGGTCGACGGGTTCACCAGCCGCAATCTGCGGGCCAAGCTGCGCGCCGAACTGTCCGAAGCCACCGTGCTGAAGCTGCGTTTTGGCTGGGCCGATGAAGAGGGTGGGGCGGCCTATATCTCGTCCGGCAACATCACCGGGCTGTATAGCGGGCGGCTTGAGGGCAAGGCCCTGACCGAACCGCTCGGCGATTTCGAAGGCCGTGCCTCGCGCAACTGGTGGGGCGCTCAGGCGACGCTGGAAAGCGAACTGGGGAATGGCCTGCGCCTGTCGTGGACGGCGGGCATCGACGATTACGACAAGCAGTTCGTGGAAGAGCTCGACTTCCGCAACGGGCCGATCACGGCCTTTGGCTTTACCTATCCGAACGGTCTGGCGCCGATTTCGCAGCCGGTCGGCATCCGCGCCTATACGTCTGAAGCGCGCCTGACTTCGCCCGACGACGGGCGGCTGCGCTGGCTGGCCGGTGTGTTCGTGCAGCGGCTGGAGCGTGACCGCACTGACGATTTCGGGCCGCTGCTGTTTGGCGAGGCGCTGCGTTCGGAAACCCGCTCCAACCAGATCGGCCTGTTTGCTCAGGCCAGCTATGACCTGGTGCCCACGGTCGAGCTGACGGCGGCGCTGCGCTATGACAGCGACGCGCGCAAGGAGCAGAGCGTCGGTGTGACTAGCGGCGACATTTCGGGCAAGCGGCAACACACCTTTGACAAGTGGCAGCCGAAGGTCTCGCTCGCCTGGCGCCCCAATGCCAATTTCACCGCCTATGTCACCGGGGCGATCGGGTTCAAGGCGGGTGGGTTCAATCCGGCGCCGTTCCCAGCGGTTGACTATCAGGAACTGTTCCCGTCAGAGACGACCAAATCGCTGGAAGCGGGGATCAAGACCGCGCTGGCCGATGGCCGCTTGCGCCTGTCGCTGGCCGGGTTCGTGACTGATTACGAGAATTTCCAGAACACCGTGTTCTTCGGCAATTCGATCGTGTTTTCGGTGCCCAAGGTTGACGTTCACGGGCTGGAAGCCGCGCTTCAGGCTGACCTTGGTTCAGGCTTCCGCCTTGATGGCGGGGCGGCCTGGACCGAAAGCCGCGTCGGCAGCTATCTGGCGCCCAATCCCACCCCGGAAGCGGGCGAGCCTGACGTGCTGGACCTCAGCGGCAATCGCACACCGAATGCGCCGGACTGGACGGTGAATGGCGCGCTCTCGTGGCAGGGCGATCTGGGCAAGGCCCGGATCGATGCCCGGGTCAGCGCCGCCTATGTCAGCCGGGTCGATTTCGAGATCGATAATATCCTTTATTCGCCGGGCTATACCACGGTCGACACGCGCCTTGCCGCGACTGTGGGGCAGTGGACTTTCGACGTCTGGGCCAAGAACCTGTTTGACCAGCGCTGGGGCATCTCCGCCTTTGGCCAGCAGCAATTGCCGCTGCTTCTGACCATGCAGCCGGGTGGACCGTTCGACAGCTTCACGATCAATCCTGGCCGCCAGTTCGGCACCAGTGCCACGCTGCGTTTTTGAGGAAGGACTGAGCGATGAGCTTTTGCGACGCGATCTGGGAAGAAATGCTGCCCGTGCGGGAGCAGATCCTTAACCTGCCGTTCCTTACCGAACTGGCCGCAGGGACGCTCCCGGCGGATAGCTTCCGCCACTATATCGTGCAGGATAGCCTTTATCTGGCCGAATATGCCCGGATTCTGGCTCTGGCCGCTGCCCGCGCCCCCAATCCGGCGGCGCGGATGGAATGGTCGGACGGGGCCAAGGTTGCGCTCGTAGTCGAAGAAAGCCTGCACCGTTCCTACTTCGACATGTTCGGCGTGGACGCGGAAATCGCCGCTCGCACCGAGCCGACGCCCGCTTGCCTCGGCTATTCCAGCTTCCTTGGTCATCTGGCTGCAACCCGCAGCTATGCCGAACTGGTCGCAGGCATCCTGCCGTGTTTCTGGGTCTATTGGGAAGTCGGCTGTGCGATTAAGCCGAAGGCCGTATCACCCAATCCCTATTCTGCGTGGATCGATACCTACGCCACCCCGGAATTCGGTGGGGCGACCGAACGCGCCCGCGCGCTGGTGGATCAGGCTGCTGCTGCCACAACGCCGGGAATGCGCGGGGCCATGGCCAAAGCGTTCCGCACGGCGACTCGCTATGAATGGATGTTCTGGGATTCCGCCTATCACCGCAAGGGGTGGCCGGTCTGAACCGACCACCCGCTCAGCAGCTTGGTCCTTGCGTTTATTGGGCCTGATAGTCGCGGGCCAGCCGGTCCAGAATTTGCACGCCCCATCCCGATGCGCCCTTCGGCGTGATCGGGCTGGTGCGGTCAGCCCAGTTGACCCCGGCAATATCCAGGTGCGCCCACGGCGTTGCCGGATCGACGAAGTAGCCGACAAAGGTCGCGCCAAGGCTGGCCCCTGGACCGCCGCCTTCAACCGCGTTGCGGATGTCGGCAATGTCGGACTTCATGTCGTCCAGATGATTGCGGTGCAGCGGCAGGCGCCAGACTTCTTCGGCGGTCTTGGCACCGGCTTGCTGCACGGCGGCGGCCAGCCGCTCGTCGCGCGAGAATAGCCCGGCATATTCATCGTTCAGCGCGCCGACCACGGCACCGGTCAGGGTGGCGATATTGACCAGAGCCGCAGGCTTGTAGCGCGATACGACATATTCGTTGGCATCGGCCAGGACGAGGCGACCTTCGGCATCGGTATTGATGATCTCGATGGTCTTGCCGCTCATGGTGCGGACCACGTCACCGGGACGCTGCGCGCCGCCATCGGGCATGTTCTCGGCCAGAGCCGCCACGGCGATCACGTTGACCGGAGCCTTCGACCGGGCCAGCGAAAGCGCCGCGCCCATGACCGAAGCCGCGCCGGACATATCGCCCTTCATTTCCCACATGCCATTGCCGGGCTTCAGCGAAATGCCCCCGGAATCGAACGTGATGCCCTTGCCGACGAGAGCGAGCGGCGCGCCGGTGCCGCCCTTGTATTCCACCACCATGATCCGCGGCGGGCGGGCCGAGCCTTGGCCGACAGCGGTGATCGTGCCCATGCCGAGCTTGCGCATGGCGACTTCGTCCAGCACTTCGATGCGGACATTGGCCACCCCGGCAAAGCTTTCGCGCACGCGGGCGACGAAGGTTTCGGGATAGAGGACATTGGCCGGCTCGCTGGCCAGATCGCGCGACAGCGATACTCCTGCGGCCAGATGGCTGCCCCGGTTCGCCCAGCGGGTGCTGGCCGCTGCTGGATCATTGGTAACCACAGTCACCTTCTGCACCGGAGACTGCTTGCGGTCCTGCGTCTTGTAGCGGTCAAAGCGGTATTGCCCCAGCTGGAAGCCGAGAGCGATGGCTTCAGCCTCTTCCGCAGTCAGGTTGCCGGTAATGGCAATCGGCTGCGCCTCGCTGCGCAGATCCTGCGCGGCCTTGCCGCCAGCGGTGTGGAGGCGGAGGGCCTTGTCGTCTTCACCGGCAATGCCGATCAGGTGAATCACGGAATAGGAGCCGATGCCGCGCAGGGTCAGCGTGGTGCCGGCCTTGCCTTCAAACCGGTCGGCTGCAATCGCGTTCTTCAGTGCGGCACTGGCGGCTGCATCCATTCCCAGTTGCGGCAGTTCGGCACTGGCCATGATGACCACCAGCGCGCCGCTCGTGGCCGGCTTGCTGGCGAAATCGATCGGCCGCAGGGCGGTATTGGCAACGGTCGATACTTCCGTGCCGGGGGCTACGCCGCTTTGTTGGGCGCCAGCAGGTGCCGCAGCCACGGCCAGAGCGAGAGCGAGAGCAGAAATCGAGTAACGCACAGGTCTTGTTCCTTGTCCTTGGTGGCAAATCCCCTCTGCTTCCAATTGCCTGCATCGTGCGGGCGCGTCAAATCGGGTGGGCAATTCCACCGGGCATTGCGCTCTGGGGCTAAGGTATCAGCGCCCGATCAGTTCGCCGGTCAGGGTGATGCGGTGCATGACGCGGCGGTGGCCGTGATAATCGTTCTGCGCCAGATGCCAGGTGGAACGGTTGTCCCAGATCGCGACCGTGCCGGGCTGCCATTCCAGTCGGCACTGGAACTCCTCGCGGGTGCCAAGGGTGTAGAGATAGTCCAGCAGCGGGCGGCTTTCTTCGCGGGTCCAGCCTTCGAAGTGCAGGGTGAAGGCGCCGTTGACGTAGAGCACCTTGCGCCCCGTAACCGGGTGGCGGATCACGACCGGATGGACTGCGCGGGTCTTGAGGTCATGGCCGCGCAGGGCGCCCGCCTGATCGGTCTGGGCATAGACCCCGTCGCGGGCATAGATGTGGTCGGCGCTATGGACGGCATTCAGCCCTTCCAGTGTCGCCTTCAGCCCGTCCGACAGCGCATCATAGGCTGCGCCCATGCTGGAAAACAGCGTGTCGCCGCCGCTGGGCGGCAGTTCGCGCGCAACCAGGATCGAGCCCATGGCCGGGATCTGGTCATAGCTGTGATCGGTGTGCCAGCCGCCGCCGATATTGACCATCTGGTCGGCTTCCTTGCGCACTTCGGCAATTTCCGGGTGCTGCCCGTTGAGCGGGAAGTAATTGTTGATGTCGATCCCGCCCCAGCGATTGGCAAAGGCGATGTGCTGCTGTGGCGTCAGTTCCTGATCGCGCAGCACTACCATGCCGCGATCATAGACCAGGCGGCGCAGTTGCTCGAACCCGGCATCGTCCAGCGCGGTCATGGCAATGCCGGTCACTTCGGTTCCGATATGCTCGGACAGGGGGCGTAATTGCATGGCACTCTCTCCTTTTCGGTCGCAGCCGGTGGCGCTCTGTCTGACCCGCTGCTCTCGCTTGTACAGGAGGTTAGCGCGAGTCCTCGACAATGAATGTTACGAAAGTTACATTCTGCAAATGGACCTCGCGCCCGCCCTTGACCGCTGCCTGTGGTATCGCCGCCAGCCAGAGGAACTACGCACAGCGATCCGTCAAGAGGGCAGGGCGGTAAGCCTTGCCTCGGGGCAGACCGCCTATCTGGAAGGGGATGCCAGCACCGGCCTGTGGATCGTGCTGGACGGCCTGTTGCGGCTGGAACTGGCGATTGGCGAAGAGCGTACGGCGCTGGTCGGCCTTGCCCCCGCCGGAGCAGTCTTTGGTCGCTCGCGCACGGGCGGTGCCGCAGGGCGGATCGTCTCGGCCCGAGTGGCCCGGGCAACGCGGGCGCTGCAACTATCCGACGCTGCGATCGCCCGCATCGCGGACAAGGATAGCCGCATCTGGCGCGCGTTGAGCGAGGCGGTACAGAACCAGCTCGACACCACGCTGGTCGCCTTGGCCCAGTTGTTGTGCCTGCCCCCGGTTGGCCGCATCGCGGCGCGCCTGCTGATGCTGGCGCAGCATGGAGCCGCGCACGTCACCCAGGCGGATCTTGCCGAACTGACCGGCCTGTCGCGCAAGGTGGTCAACGGCCACCTTGGCCAACTGGAAAGTGCGGGACTGATCCGGCGCAGCTATCGCCAGATTGCAGTGGCCGATCCCGCCGGGCTGGGGCGGCTGGCAGGCATGGGCTGACCCGAAGCTACTTCGGAGCCTGCTCCCGCTGCCGCGTTACGCCCTTGCGATGCTTGTGCTTCTTGGCGGGGTGGCGCGGCGGGCCGTCGTCGTTGCTGCGGCGGCGTTCGGCGGGATGGCCCCGGCGTCCGGCTTCGGTGCTGGGCGGTCCATCGGCGGGGATGATTTCAACCCCGTCGTCTTCGGCCGCGGTCCGGCGCACGGCGGCCAGGAACTTGGCGGCAATCGCGGTCGGCACTTCGAAGCGGGTTTCATTGGCCATCAGCCGGATCGCGCCGATTTCGCTGCGGCTGACATGGCCGCGACGGCATAGCAGCGGCAATAGCCAGCGCGGGTCGGCATTGTGGCGGCGACCGATATTGATGCGGAACCAGGCGCTGGATTCAAATCCGGGGCGCGGGCCCTGCTGGGGCGGCGCCTCACTGACCAGCAGTTCGGCTGGCTGGGGAAGGCGGGTGCGATGGGTCTGGACCAGCGCCAGTGCGATATCCTCGGCACTGCGTTCCGCCAGCAGCCGCTTGGCAAGGTCAAGGTCGGCCTCGTTCGGCTCAACCGGGGTCAGCAGGGTGGCCAGCAGGCGCTCGTTATCCGCAGCCCGGATCTCTTCGGCTGATGGGGGCGAGAGCCATTCGGCATCGATCCGCGCCCCGCGCAGCATCCCTTCGACCCGGCGGCGGCGCGGATAGGGAACCAGCAGGATTGCCGTGCCCTTCTTGCCCGCGCGCCCGGTGCGGCCAGAGCGGTGCTGCAAAGTCTCTGCATCGCGCGGCACTTCGACATGGATCACCAGCGAAAGGCCGGGCAGGTCGATCCCGCGTGCGGCCACGTCGGTTGCCACGCAAACCCGGGCGCGGCGGTCGCGCAGGGCTTGCAGGGCATGGTTGCGCTCGTTCTGGCTATGCTCGCCAGACAGGGCGACCACGGCAAAGCCGCGTTCGGTCAGGCTGGAGTGGAGATGGCGCACATTGTCGCGCGTGGCGCAGAACAGGATCGCCGTTTCCGCCTCGTGAAAGCGCAGTAGGTTGACCACCGCGTTTTCGATATCCGCCGGGGCAATCGCCATGGCCTGATAGGCAATGTCGCCGTGGCCCTGATCGGAATCGGCGGTCGAAATGCGCAGGGCGTCGCTTTGATAGCGCCTGGCCAGAGCCACAATCGGCTTGGGCATGGTGGCCGAGAACAGCAGGGTGCGACGGCCATCCGGCGTTGCGTCGAGCAATTCTTCAAGGTCTTCGCGGAAGCCCATGTCGAGCATTTCGTCCGCTTCGTCGAGCACGGCGACGGCAAGGCCGGTAAGGTCCAGCGCGCCGCGTTCCAGATGGTCGCGCAGACGTCCCGGCGTGCCGACCACGATATGCGCGCCGTGATTCAGGGCGCGGCGTTCGCGCATCGGGTCCATGCCGCCAACGCAGGTGACGACGCGGGCGCCAGTCGGTTCGTAAAGCCAGGTCAGTTCGCGGCTGACCTGCATGGCCAGTTCGCGAGTCGGCGCGATCACCAGCGCCAGCGGCGTGGTGGCGGGCAGGACGTGGCCGTCGCTTGCCAGCAATTCGGGAGCCATGGCCAGGCCAAAGGCAACGGTCTTGCCCGAACCGGTCTGGGCGGAAACGATGAGGTCGCGGCCCAGTGCCTCGGCTTCAAGGACGGCGGCCTGAACCGAAGTGGGAGCGGAATAGCCACGCGCGGCGAGCGCATCGCCGAGCACGGCATAGGGGGTCTGGAAAGTCATGTTCTCACAAGAGCTGGAGCAATCGGCCATCAGGGCCGCACATGGCAGTTTCTACCGCCGGATTTTCGCCCTCATACGCTTTTGTCGCCAGCGCGACAATGACAATCGTCAAAATCCCCTTGTTCAGCCGGTCAATTGGCCCAGTAGATATACTCCTGATCCTTGCTCCACGGGGCGTTCAGCGGCACGTCGATGCGGATCGGCGCTTCGATCAGGCCGGGCCAGAGCGGCTTGGGCAGGCCGGTATTCTGGCGTTCGATCATCGCCCGCAGTTGAGCCACGCGGGCCGGTTCGTGCGCGGCCAGATTGACGCGCTCGGTGGGGTCGGTCTTCAGGTTGAACAGCCAGACCTTGTCCGGACGCCGGGATACCTGCAGTTTCCAGTCGCCCGCGCGGACCACGCGGTAATCGCCCGAACGCCAGAAGGTCACATCGCGGCGCTGCGCTGGATCGAGCAGGTTGAAGCTGTCCATCGGGCGGTCCGTCGGCATTTTCCCGCCCGCTGCGGCAACGATCGTGGCGAACAGGTCAAGATGCTGGGCCGTGTCGGTCCGCACCGTGTTCGGCGCAATCTGCCCCGGCCAGCGCAGCAGCAGCGGCACGCGGATACCGCCTTCAAAGAAGGTGCCCTTGAACCCGCGGTACGGTTTGTTGTGGCCGGCAATGCCGGTGTACCACGCCCCGCCGTTGTCGCTGGTGAAGATGACCAGTGTGTTGTCTTCCAGCCCGGTCTGACGCAGCTTGGCCAGAATGTCGCCGATGCGGCGGTCCATCTGGCGGATCATCGCGCCATAGACGCGTTCCTTGTGGTCCTTGATCTGGGGCAGAGCGTCGTAATCGCTTTTCAGCGCCTGAAGCGGCGTATGCGGCGCGTTATAGGCCAGATACATGAAGAACGGGCGGTTGCGGTTCGCCTCGATCGCGGCGAGGGCATTGTCGGTGAAGTAATCGGTCAGGTGGCCCTTGGGGCGGAAGCGTTCGCCATCGCCCCAGTAAACCGCATAGGGCAGGTTGGGCCACAGGAAGCGGTCGATTGGGTCCCACGGCAGCTTGGCATTAACCACCTGCGGATCGTCCGGGTCCATGAACATCCCGCCCCCGGCGCGCAGGCCCAGGCTTTCGTCAAACCCCTGCGAAGTAGGCCGTAGCGGCTGGGATTCGCCCAGATGCCACTTGCCGATGTGGATGGTGTGATAGCCCTGTTGCTTGAGCACTTCGGGAATCATGATCTCGCCCGCCGGGACACCCTGATCGGGATAGTCCGGCAGATCGCGGTTCAGTTCCTCGTGATAGATCACCGGATAGGGCGATGCCCCGTCAACATGGGCAATGTTGCTGGCAAGGGCCGCCGGGACAGCGGTGAATTCAAATCCGAACCGGGTGGGATAGCGCCCCGTCATCAGCGCCGCGCGCGAGGGTGAGCAGGTCGCATTGGCGGCATAGCCATTGGCAAAGTTGGTACCTTGCTCGGCCAGCGAGTTGATATTCGGCGTGGGCACTGCCCCTTTGCCCACGCCGCCCCCGTTAAGGCTGATATCGTTCACGCCCAGATCGTCCGCGACGATCAGAATGATGTTGGGCGGCCGCTTCCCCGCCGGCGCAGTGCCCGGCCCCTTGGCCCAGGTTACTTCGTGATAGGGCCGGATCGGTTCGTGCCATTGGCTGATCAGACCCGGGATGTAGATCTTGTAGCGCTGGAAACCGGCATAGCCGATGCCCCCCGCCATTACCGCAATCCCCAGCCACAGCCACTTGCGCATTACGGCGCCCCTTTCCCGATGTGAGCCTGATTCCGGCTTTATTGGCATTAGTGCTGCCATTTTTTTTCGGGCACGGCAATCCCTGCTTGCACTGTGCGGCGATTGTCGCAAGACAAGGCCGCATGACGCGCGCAACCAGCTCTGCCAAAGCCGCCCCGATGCCGCATCCTGATGGTCGGCGCGAGCGCAGCCGTTCGAGCCGCAGCAAGATCGTGGCGGCGATGATCGAAGTGGTCGGCAAGGGCGATTACATGCCCAGCGCTGCCCGCGTTGCCGAAGTGGCCGGGGTTGGCCTGCGTTCGGTCTTCCGCCATTTCGAGGATATGGACGCCCTGTTTGGCGAGATGAGCGAGATCATCGAGGCCAAGGTCCTGCCGCTGGTCCTGCAGGTGCCGCAGGGGGAAACCTGGCAGGAAAAGCTGGTCGACATTGCCGAACGCCGGGCCAAGGTGTTCGAAACGATCATGCCCTATCGCCTGGCGGGAGAACTGAAGCGGTTCCAGTCGGCCTATATCATGCAGAACCAGCGGCATATGCTGCGGCTGGAAGGGGAAACGATCGACGCGCATCTGCCGCCCGAAATTGCGGCCGATGCCGTGTTCAGCCGCGCGGTAAAGGTAATCCTTGGCTTCCAGACTTGGCGCCTGCTGCGCCACGACATGCAATTGCCGCTGGATGAAGCCCGCGCAGTCGTGCGCCGGATGCTGGATGACAGTCTGGCCGGGGTCGGGGCAGGCTGATGTTGCGGCGGATAACGGGGCTTTGCGCCGTGGCTCTGCTGGCGGGCTGCTCGCAGGCCGAACCTGCCCCGTCCGCCTCGGAAAAGAACGCCACGGCGGCACGCTGCATCGATCCTGGCAGGAGTGACATGGCGTGGATTCCCGGCGGCAAGTTCGTGATGGGCACCAATCCGCACTATCCCGAAGAAGGCCCACCCCGGCTGGTTGAGGTCAAGGGCTTCTGGATGGATGCCCATGAAGTGACCAACGATCAGTTCGCCGCTTTCGTGAAGGCCACTGGTTATCGCACCATGGCTGAGCGCCAGCCGCCGCAAGTGGCCGGTGCGCCCGCCGAAATGCTCAAGCCGGGGTCTGCCGTCTTTACGGTGCCAACCCCTGAGAACCCGACCTGGTGGCGCTGGGTGGTGGGGGCAGAGTGGCGCCATCCCTCTGGTCCGGCGACGGGCATTGACGGGCAGAACGCGATGCCGGTGGTCCAGATCGCCTATCAGGATGCCCAGGCCTATGCCCGCTGGGCTGGCAAGCAATTGCCGAGTGAGGAACAGTGGGAATATGCCGCGCGCGGCGGTGCGCCCGAATTGCCCGAACCCATTGGTGACGATGGCAAGCCGCAGGCCAATTACTATCAGGGCGTCTTTCCGGTCCGCGATCTGGGCACGGATGGCTTTCTGGGCCGCGCCCCGGTCGGCTGCTTCAAGCCCAATGGCTTTGGTCTTTACGACATGATCGGCAATGTCTGGGAATGGACCACGGCGGTGGGCAATCGCGCCGATGCCAGCGAAGCGGTGAATGTGATCAAGGGCGGCTCTTTCCTGTGCGCCGCGAATTACTGTGCGCGCTATCGCCCTGCCGCGCGCCAGTTTCAGGAACGCGGCCTTGGCACCGACCACATCGGTTTCCGCCTGATCGATACGCAGCGCCCTCCGCCAGGTTGACCCCGGCTGATATTATGACATAACAGGTGCCAATAAATCATCAGTCACGGGAGAGGACGATTGAAGGTATTGCGCACCCCTGACGAGGCCTTTGCCGCGATCAGCGATTTCCCCTTTACTCCGCATTATGCCGAGATTGCCGATCCCCATGACGGTACGAAATTGCGGGTTCACTATGTCGACGAAGGGCCGCGCGATGCCCCGGTCGTGCTGATGATGCATGGCGAGCCAAGCTGGTCCTATCTCTACCGCAACATGATCGGGCCGGTGGTACAGGCCGGCTACCGCGTCATCGCGCCCGACCTGATCGGCTTTGGCAAGTCGGACAAGCCGGCGAAGAAAAGCGACTACAGCTATGCCCGCCATGTCGCGTGGATGCAGCTGTGGCTGGAACAGCTGGACCTGAAGAACATCACGCTGGTATGTCAGGACTGGGGTTCGCTGGTCGGCCTGCGGCTGGTTGCGGCCATGCCGGATCGCTTTGCCGCCGTGGCCCTGTCCAACGGCGGTCTGCCCGAAGGGGGCAAGCCGCCGCGTGCCTTTGCAATCTGGCGGGCCTTTGCCAAGTGGAGCCCGATCTTTCCGATTGGCAAGATCGTCGATACCGGCACCGCGCGCAGCCTGACGCCAGCCGAAATCGCGGCTTACAATGCGCCGTTCCCGGATCGTCGCTATACGGCCGGGGCGCGGATCTTTCCCAGCTTTGTGCCGTTTGAAAACAATGTCGCCATCCCGGATCAGAAGCGGGCGTGGGAGGTGTTCGATAAGTGGGACAAGCCGTTCCTGTGCTGCTTCTCGGATAAGGACCCGGTCACCCGCAATGGCGAAACCCGCTTTATCGGCCGCGTTCCCGGCACGGCGGGGCAGCCGCACCGCAGCCTGAGCGGCGGTCACTTCGTTCAGGAAGACGATCAGGAAGGTTTCGTGGCGGCTATCCTTGCGGTTGCGCCGCGCTGACCCTCAGGCAGACGGCGCGGCCCTGGTTTGGCGGCGCCGTTTGCGCATCCACCACGCCAGCGCGCCGATCATGGCGGCAAGGCCTGCGAGATAGGGCGCGGCGGCCAGCAGGCGCGGCACCAGCAGGCTACGCAGCGCATTTTCGAAAATCTGATCGGGCGCGGAATAGCCATCGGGCATGGGCAGCACCCCGTTGGCTCTGGCATAGGCGGCGTAATCGGCCTGCATTTGTGCAAACCGCTCCGGCTCTCGGGCGGCAAGGTCGGTCGTCTCGCCCGGATCGGTCATGATGTTGTAGAGGTGCCATTTGCCATCGCCATAGGGCGGCAGGTTCTTGACCAGCTTGTAATCGCCCTTGAACAGTACGGCATTGCCGGACAGTTCATAGCCGACGGGTCGATCCGCGGCGTGAATGCTTGCCATCGGATCGCGCAGCATGGGCGAGAGGTCTTGCCCCGTGATCGGTGCCACCGCGCGACCCGCGAACTGGCCCTGCTGTGGCGGCGCACCGGCGAGTGCAAGCAGCGTAGGGGCAAGGTCGGTGACATGGGCAAAGCCCTTGGCCACGGCCCCCTGGGCCAGCGCACGATTGCCCGGCCAGGCAACTATCAGGGGCACGCGCAGTCCGCCTTCGCTGGCGGTGAACTTGTATCCCCGCAATGGGGACGAAGCGGCACTGGCAAAACCCGCTCCGATCGCGGTGAGCGAACCGGGACGGCCTTGTGCAGCCGTGCTCTGGTCATAGAGCAGCTTGGCATTGATCCGCGACACCAGCGACATTTCCATCGGGTCGGTCGCTTCTGCGCCATTGTCTGACAGGAACACGAACACGGTATTGTCGTATTCCCCGCTGGCTTTCAGGTGAGCGACCAGCCGGCCAACCTCGCGGTCCATGGCCTTTGCCATCGCCGCATAGGCCGCCATCGCCCCGGCGCGCTGGGCGCGTTCGGCGGGTGAAAGGCTGGCCCAGTCTCCGGTCGACCGCATGGCGACCATGCGCACTCCGGCAGGCATGACCCCTTGCGCAATGGCCCCGGCGCGGCGCGACTGGCGCAGGGCAGTCCAACCTGCATCATAGCGCCCACGATAGGCCGCAATGTCTGCATCCGATGCCTGAATCGGAATGTGATTGGCCAGAAAATTGATCGAGGCAAGGAACGGCTTGCCGCTGGTCCGGCCGCTTTCGATGTAGTTGATCATCCGATCCACGATCAGCGTCGAGGAATAGAACTGCGCCGGCAGTTGTGCCGGTTTGCCATCCTCCGTCCAGTCCGCATAATCGTAGAGCAGCAAATTGGGCTTGTTCTCGAAATTGTCCGCGCCGGATTGTGAAAGCGCCAGGGCCCGTTCATAACCGCGCGCTGTGGGCAGAGTGTCGGGCGTATGGCCAAGGTGCCACTTGCCGGTCAGGTAGGTGCGATAGCCCTGCGCGCGCAGCAATTCCGCGATAGTCACCACCCGGTTGGTGAGGTGCGTTTCATAGCCCGGTTTGCCGAGATGTTCGGGCGGCACAGTTTCCGGCATATTGCCAAGGCCGGCGCGATGATTGCTGACCCCGGTCTGCAACATGGCCCGGGTTGGCGAACAACTGCCCGCAACGTGGAAATTGGCAAACCTGACACCCGAGGCCGCGAGCGCATCAAGGTTGGGCGTCGCTATTTCGCCGCCAAAAGCGCCGACATCGGTAAAGCCCCAGTCATCGGCCAGTAGGATAACGATATTGGGCGCTTGCGCCGCTTTCGGGGCGGGCCGCTGCGCCATGGTCGCGCTCGGCAGGGCCAAGGCCATGCCAAGCAATGCCGCCAATGCCTTATCCTTCATGCCGCCTGTTCTCCCCCTTTTTCGAGGAGCAATCTGCCGCAGTGAATTGGCATTGGCAATGCCAATATTGCTCGGGATCGGGGCGCTCTGGTCGCGATCCCGAGCAAAGGCGGTCGTTAGCTTGCCAGCACCAGACCGATGAAGATCACCAGTCCGCTGGCGCTGCCGATCATGGTCGCACGGCGGAATGGCGGGGATTTCAGGCCGATCAGTAGGCCGGTTGCCACCAGCAGGAACAGGGCGGCGGCCAGAATTGTCGCATAGATCTTGAACAGCATGCCGCCCTTGGCCTTGTGCAGCTGCACCATCATGCGGTGCAAGGAGGCTTCCTTGATCGTGACCTTGGCGAGCGCGGGATCGTCGGTCGGCTCGACCGTGATGTCGCGCTGCGAGCCGGTCCATTCATAGGTGAAGCCCGAACCTGTCTTGCGAACGCGGGCCTTTCCGCTGGGTTCGCCAAGGCCTGCCTTGGCCAGTTCGGCCACGGCAATCTGGCGCAGACCTGCCTCGTCATCCGCATTCAGCGACGCGGCGAGGGCCACTGTGCTTTCGGTGTTCTCGGTCTTGCCGGTGATGCCCCAGGTATAGAGCCCGCCCGTGATCAGGAACAGTAGCATGGCCGGAAACAGCAGGGCTGCCAGCCAGAGATGGATCTTGGTAAGCTGGAGACGGCTCATGAAATGCCTCTTGAATTATTGATAACGATTCGCATTACTATTTTGTATGACCAATGCAAGCCGACCTAGGGCTGCATCGCATCGCACTGGTTCGCGCAGTTGCCTGCGGCTCATTACAGAAGTGTAATTAGGCCCGTTTTCTCATCACGCCAAGGCTGGACGGCGTTTAATCGCGCGATTAAGATCGTCAGGCTGGCGGATTAACGACCAGCCGTAAAAGTGTGAGAGAGGATCGGAATGACCACCGCCACTGCGGCCGTGGCGCGCGGCGCCAACGCTGATTTCACCATCGAGGAGATCGAGGTCTCTGCACCAGGCCGGGGCGAGGTCCGGGTAAGGATCGCGGGCGTGGGGCTGTGCCATACCGATCTGGTTTTTCGCGATCAGGTAGAGACTTTTGCCAAGCCCGCCGTGCTGGGCCATGAAGGGGCCGGCGTGGTCGAGGCTGTGGGCGAGGGTGTGGACCACATCAAGGTGGGTGACCGCGTCGTGCTTGGCTTTTCCAGTTGCGGCGGCTGCTCGCGCTGCGGCGAGCATCTGCCTAGCTATTGCAACATGTTTGTGCCGTTGAACTATGCCGGAATGCGGCTGGAGGATGGTTCGACTGCCTATGCAAAGGGGGATGAGCGAATGAGCTCGCACTTCTTTGGCCAGTCCTCTTTCTCCTCGCTGGCGGTAACCCGCGCCAGTAACGTCGTGAAAGTGCCGGACGGCGTTACCCTGCCGCTGGAATATCTCGGCACTCTCGGCTGCGGTTTCCAGACCGGAGCGGGCGCGGTCATGCGTTCGATGGACGTGAGGGAAGGGCAATCGCTGATCGTGTTCGGTGGCGGGCCGGTGGGTCTTGCCGCGATCATGGCCGGCGCCATCCGCAAATGCAGCACGATCATTCTGGTTGAGCCGATCGAGGCCCGGCGCAAGATCGCGCAGGAGTTTGGCGCAACTCACGTGATCGACCCAAAGGCCACTGCGGACTTGGGCGCGGCTATCCGCGCGATCCTGCCGCTGGGCGTCGACGCCGCGCTGGATACGACCGGCATCGTCCCGGTAATCGAGGCCGGGCTAGCCAATCTTGCCCCGCACGGGGTGATTGGTCTGGTCGGCGTGCCGCATCAGCCGGATGCGGCGATCAGCGTTAATATTACCGCACTGATGACGCCGGGCCTGCGCATCCTTGGCATTATCGAAGGTGACAGCGAGCCACATGACTTCATCCCCGAACTGTTGGCCTATCATGCCGCGGGCAAGTTCCCGTTTGACCGCCTGATCCAGACTTTCCCGCTTGCGCAGATCAACGAAGCCATCGCGGCGCAGGCGCGCGGTGAATGCATCAAGGCCGTGCTGATCCCCTGATACACTTCCTTCCAGAAGGAGATAACCGATGGAATTTAACGACTCCTACAAGATGCTGATCGGCGGCAAACTCGTTGCTGGCAGCGCCAAGCTCGACGTACTCAACCCCGCGACCGAGGAAGTGATCGCCAGCGTGCCGGACGCGACCGAGGCCGATCTCGATGCCGCTGTTGCCGCCGCGCGCAAGGCATTTCCCGGCTGGGCCGCCACGCCGATTGCCGAGCGCAAGGCTAAGCTTGATGCTCTGGGCGATGCAATCTTCGCCAACCTTGACCACTTTGCCCGGCTGTTGACTAGGGAGCAGGGAAAGCCGGTGGCCGAAGCTCAGGCAGAATGCATGGGCGCGGGCTACTGGCTGAAGGCTACGACCACGCTTGACCTGCCGGAAACGGTCAACGAAGATTCGGACGAGCGGATCAGCATTACCCGCCACCTGCCGCTGGGTGTGGTCGGCGCGATTGCCCCGTGGAACTTCCCGATGATCTTAGCCATGTTCAAGGTCGCTCCGGCACTGCTGGCGGGTAACACCATGGTGCTGAAGCCCTCGCCGTTCACGCCGCTGTGTACGCTGAAATTTGCCGAACTGGCCAACGAGATCCTGCCCGCGGGCGTGCTCAATGTTGTGACCGGGGGCGACAACCTCGGTCCGTGGATGACCGGGCATGCGGGCTTTGACAAGATCAGCTTCACCGGATCGACTGCCACCGGCCGCCGTGTGATGGCTTCGGCCGCGCCGACGCTGAAGCGCGTGACGCTGGAACTGGGCGGCAACGATCCCGCGATCGTCATGCCCGATGTCGATGTCGAAAAGATCGCCCAGCAACTTTTCTGGGCCGCCTTCACCAACAACGGCCAGATCTGCATCGCGACCAAGCGCATGTACATTCACAAGGACGTTTACGAACCGCTGCGCGACGCGATTGTCGCCTATGCCAAGACTGTAAAGGTCGGTGACGGGTCGGAGCAGGGCACCCAGATCGGCCCGATCAACAACAAGCCGCAGTATGAACGCGTGCTGGACCTGATCCAAGACGCCAAGGACAAGGGCTACAAGTTCCTGATGGGCGGCGAGAAGACCGACGTTCCGGGTTACTTCATCCCGATCACCATTCTCGACAATCCGCCAGAAGATGCGCGGATCGTTCAGGAAGAACAGTTCGGCCCGGTCCTGCCGCTTATCCGCTTCGATGATTACGATGATGTCGTCGCCCGCGCTAATGCTACTGAATATGGCCTTGGCGGCTCGGTCTGGTCGAAGGACGAGGAAAAGGCTTACGAGTTGGCCCAGCGCATCCAGTCTGGAACGGTATGGGTCAATGAGACGCAGCACCTTTCGCCGATTGCCGCGTTCGGCGGGATGAAGCAGTCTGGCGTCGGTGTCGAAGGCGGTCTGGAAGGGCTGCTTGAATATACCAATGCCCAGACGCTGGTGCGCCGCAAGAACCCGGCCTTCAACCAGTAATTCAGCATAGCCGCCGCGCCCCGATGCGCGGCGGCTTGCCAATCTGTCGGGGAGAGTAGAGCGATGATCAAGTTGACCTTCTGCCTGAAACGCCTGCCCGGCATGAGCCGTGAGGAATTCCAGGCTTATTGGCGCGAAAAGCATGCCCCTCTGGTTCAGCGCCATGCCAAGGTGCTGAGCATCGCCCGTTATGTGCAAAGCCACTCCCTGCCCGCAGGTAGTGGTACTGCACTGGCAGAACCGCGCGGTTCGGTCGGTCAGGATTACGATGGCGTGGCCGAACTGTGGTGGGATTCGATGGAAAGCTTTGCCGCTGCCAGTCAGACTGCGGAAGGCCGCGCTGCCGGGCAGGAATTGCTAGAAGATGAAGCCCGGTTTATTGATTTGCCCAATTCACCGATCTTTCTGGTCGAGGAGCGGCAATTTGTCGGCTGATGCGGTTGGAATGACGTTCGGTAAGAGGATCTAGCACCGTGAGTACACTCGAACTGCCCGAACTGCGCGCCTTTCGCGATGAAGTGCGCGACTTCTTCGCCACGGACTATCCGCGCCATGTGCTGGACAAGTTGCGTGCTGGCCAGCGACTGGAAAAGGCGGACCAGATTGCATCGCAGCAAGCGCTGAATGCGCGCGGATGGCTGGGGGTCAGCTGGCCAAAGGAGCAGGGCGGCACCGGCTGGACGCCGCAGCAGCGCTACATCTTCGATTACGAACTCGATCAGGCCGGAGCGGCCACGATCATCCCGATGGGCGTGGTCTATATCGGCCCGATCCTCTGCGCCTTTGGCACGCCGCAGCAACAGCGCGAATGGCTGCCCGCGATTCTGGAAAGCCGGACCTTCTGGGCGCAAGGCTATTCCGAACCGGGCGCGGGATCGGACCTTGCCGGACTTGGCCTGCGGGCAGAGCGGGACGGCGATCATTACGTGCTGAACGGCACGAAAATCTGGACTTCCGGCGCGCATTGGGCGGACTGGATCTTCTGCCTTGCCCGCACGTCAAAGGAGACGCGCAAGCAGGACGGCATTTCGATGATCTGTGCCGACCTGCGCTCGCCGGGGGTGACGGTCTATCCGATCCCGCTGATCGATGGATCGGCGGAACTGAACCGGGTCGAATTCATCGACGTGCGGGTGCCGGTCGAAAACCGCATTGGGGACGAAGGGCGCGGCTGGTTTTATGCTAATGTCCTGCTCAAGAACGAGCGCTTGTCCTATGCCCATATCGGCGCCAAGCGGCGTGACATTGCCGGCATCCGTCGCCATGCGGCGCAGACGCCGTGGCGCGCGGGCCAGACCATGGCGCAGGACCCAGCCTTTCAGCGCCGCCTTTCCGCCTGCGAAATCCGCCTCGACATGATCGAGCAGACGATCCTGTCATGGCTGGATCAGGACATTCCGATGTCGATTGCGGCCATGCTGAAAATCGCCTGCACCGAATGTGCGCAGGAAGTAACCGAACTCGCCATCGAACTGGCTGGACCGCAGCGCGCGGCTATGCTTGACCGCACGGTTGACGGCTGGCAGGCCGCTGCACCGCAGCTTGCCCCGCATGCGCCAGTGGCGGTCCAGTCCTACTTCTTTGAGCGGGCCCAGACCATTTACGGCGGATCGACCGAAATCCAGAAAAACATCATCTGGAGATCGCTCGGCGGGTAACTCGGCCCCGTCAGGCGGCGGAAAGCGCCGCGTGACGGGCGAGGTGCCAATCGGCGCTGCCGTGCTCGCTTTCGATCAGGGTGGCGCGCTTGAAGTAATGGCCAATCGCCAGTTCGTCGGTCATGCCCATGCCGCCGTGAAGCTGTACCGCGTTCTGCCCGACGAAGCGGCAGGCATTGGCCACGGTCACCTTAGCTGCTGAGGCCGCCTTGGCCCGTTCGGCCGGATCGCTATCCAGCTTGAGCGTTGCCAGCACAGCGGCAGAGCGGACCATTTCCACCTGCATATACATGTCAACCATGCGGTGCTGGAGCACCTGAAACGAGGAAATCGGCTGGCCGAACTGCTGGCGCTGCTTGGAATATTCAACCGTATCGGCAACCAGTTTGTCGAGTAGACCTGCCGTTTCGGCAGCCTGCGCGGCAATGGCGCGGTCCCGCATGGCTTCCAGCAGCGGCAGGGCGCCACCTTCGGGACCAATCAGCGCTTCAGCGGGGAGGACTACACCGGTAAATTCGATGTCGGCGGCGCGGCGCCCGTCGATGGTGGGGTAGGGGTGCAGCGTCACGCCCGCTGCGGCCGGATCGACCACGAAAAGTGACAGCCCTTCGGAATCGCCAGCTTGACCGGCAGTGCGGGCCGCCACGATCAGCTGGTCGGCCCAAGGGGCGGCCATGACCATCGCTTTGGCCCCGTTCAGCCGCCAGCCAGCGCCATCGCGCGCGGCGTGGGTGGCAATGTCGGGCAGGTCATAGCGCATCGCCGGTTCGCCGAGCGCAACCGCCAGCTTCAGCGAACCGCTGGTGACTTGCCCAAGCAGTTGCCCGGCAAGTTCGCCGCCCGCCTGAGACAGCAGCCAGCCTGCCTGGAACACCGTTTCAGACACCGGTTCCAGCAATAGGGCGCGGCCTGCTTCCTCCATCAGGATCATCTGTTCCAATGCATCGCCGCCAAGGCCGCCGTGGGCTTCGGGAATGGTCATGCCCAGCACGCCCAGTTCATTGGCCAAGGCCGACCAGATATCGGCGCGGTAACCCGGCTCTGCGCGTGAGGCGGCGGTACGTTCGGCAAAGCCATAGCGGTGTTGCAGGAACTGCCCCAGCGAGGCCCGCAGCAAGTTCTGTTCATCGGTTAGGGTAAAGTTCATCTGGCCTCATCCCGGTTTTTTGCTAGTATTATATCTGCTTACTTCTGCGCGTTGGTGGCTGTGACCTAAAGGCCCAGCTGCGCCTTGGCGATGATGTTGCGCTGGATTTCGTTCGAGCCGGCATAGATCGACCCGGCCCGGTCGTTGAAGTATTTGAGCGGGGCAATCGCCGCCTCGCGCGAGCCGCGCCAGCCCTCGCCATGCGGGATAACGTTCGGACCGCCTGCCGCGCCCGCTGCGGGCTGAAAGCCCTGCCCATAGGGTCCCCCCGCTTCCAGCGCGAGTTCGGTCAGGTGCTGGCTCAATTCCGTGCCAAGGATCTTCATCACCGATCCGCTTAGGCCGGGGCTGCCACCTTGTGCCGCCGCCGACATGGCCTGAAATTCATAGGCTTCCAGCACGTCGATGCGGATCTGCGCGGCGGCCAGTCGCGCGGCGAAGGAGCCCTCGTTGATCATCGGGCGCGTGCCCTTACTGGCCATCTCGCGAATCTGCTTCAGCCGCACCTGCAACCCCGGCGCGTAGGCGCTGCCGCCGCGTTCGAATTCCAGCAGGTACTTGGCGACCGTCCAGCCTTGGTCAATCTGGCCGACCACATTGGCGATCGGTACCCTGACGTTGTCGAAGAAGATCTGGTTCTGGATATGCTCGCCCGAAGACATGATGATCGGGCGGACCGTGATCCCCGGACTGTCCATCGGGATCAGCAGGAAGGTGATGCCCAGCTGCGGCCGGTCGAACTGGCCGGTGCGGACCAGGCAGAAGATCCAATTGGCGACATTGGCATGGGTGGTCCAGATCTTTGTCCCGGTGCAGACCAGATCGTCGCCGTCCCGCTCGGCCCGCATTTTCAGCGGGGCAAGGTCCGACCCGGCGTGCGGTTCGCTGTAACCTTGGCACCAGAAGTGCTCGCCTGAGAGGATGCGGGGCAGGTAATGCGCCTTCTGTTCCGCGCTGCCGTGGCCGATTAGTGCAGGGCCGCACATGGCGATCCCCATCGGCGAAACCGGCGGTGCCCCAGCCAGAGCGCATTCGCGGGCGAATATGTAGCGCTGGGTTACGCTGAATTCTGCTCCGCCATGCTCGCGTGGCCATGCAGGTGCCGCCCAGCCGCGGCGGTGCAGGCGGCGCTGCCATTCCATTGAGGCTTCGTGGTCGCCATAAACGCTGGTCATCCAACGCCCTGCCTTGCGAAGGTCTTCACTCAATTCCGCGTCGAGGAACGCGCGCACTTCATCGGCAAAAACCTTGTCCGCATCGGTCCAGTTCAGGTCCACTACGCGCCTCCTCTCACTGTTCCATCTTGGCCACACCAAGCGGGGAAAATCAATTTTCTGCGGGCCTGATGTTGACACAAGTTATCCGCCTGCAACAAGTTTAATCGCGCACTTAAAAACGTTAAGTGGTCGTTTTACATAGAAAGCATATAAGTGCTTATTTATTGGGAGTTTTTGATGAAAGCGAAGTTGTTTGCCCGCATTGCGAGCGGTGTCATGGCTGTGGCACTCGCCACTCCTGCATTTGCGCAGAACGATGCAAATCAGCAAGGCAACAGCGAAGGAGGGCTCGAGGAAATCGTGGTCACCGCGCAGCGCCGCGCTGAAAATCTGCAGAACGTGCCGATCTCTATTACTGCAGCAAGCGGTGAAGCGCTGGCCACGGCCCGCGTTGAAAATATCTCAAACATTCAGGCGGTCAGTCCGTCGATCAGTTTTCGTTCAACCAACATTGCCAGCTCGACCGCCAATGTGATTATTCGTGGTCTGGGTACGACCGGCAACAGCCGCAGCTTCGAAGGCTCGGTCGGCGTGTTCATTGATGGTGTCTATCGCACGCGCGCCGCTGCCGCCTTGCAGAACTTCCTGGATATCGACGGCCTGCAGGTCCTGCGTGGCCCGCAGGGTACGCTGTTCGGCAAGAACACGACAGCCGGTGCTTTGCTGCTTAACTCAGCGGCTCCCACGACCAATGAAGTCAAGGGCATGGTTGAAGCGACTTACGGCAACTATGAGTCGCTTCTGGTTCGCGCTGCGATAAACGCCCCGCTCTCCGAAAGCGTGGCGCTGCGCGTTTCCGGCCTTGCGTCGAGCCGCAACGGTTTTTACACTGACGTCAACACCGGTGAAGATCTGAACGGTGACAAGACGAAGGCTATCAAGGCCCAACTTCTGTTTGAGCCGAACAATGGAGTAACGGTCCGCCTTATCGGCGATTACTCCTTCGGTGAAGGCAATTGCTGCTATGCTACTTCAGCATTTGTCGATGGGCCAACGCAGCCCTTGATTGATGGACTGACGCTTTTGGCCGGTCGCAAGGTTCCCTCTGCGCAAACCGCAGATTGGGAGCAAGGCCTGAATGGCAATGGTAATCAGACCATCAAGGATTACGGCGCTACGCTGCTGATTGATGCTGATGTTGGTGCGGGAACGCTCAAGTCTGTGACTGCTGTCCGGAAGTTCCAACTTGCTCAGCATGATATGGATCCGGATTTTTCGGGTGCTGACATTTTCCGGTACAATGAAAGCTTCGATAGCCGCTTCATTTCGCAAGAATTGACGTATAACACCAAGATTGAAGCCTTGAATGCTGATGCGGTGTTTGGCGCGTTCTTCTCTGATGAGAAGCTGGGCATGGACCGCGTGATGCCATGGGGCCCGCAGGCTCAGCCTTACTGGGATACGGTCTTTGCTAGCTATGGCTACCCGGCCGGCACAGCCTCGGCACCTGTAGGTCCTTGGATCGATGAAGACATGCGCGGCAAGGCTCGTTCTTACGCTGGCTTTGCTCACCTCGACTTCGCTGTTGGCGACAAGCTGAACGTCATCGCTGGTCTGCGTTATTCTGTCGAGAAGAAGCAGGGTGCTTTTATGTATCAAGACCGCCCGCAGGTGCCGACGCTAAGTCAACTTGTTGCCGGGAGCGGGGTTGATCCTTTCATGCTCTTGGGCATTGCGCCTGGTCCGGATTATGACCGCTCCATCACTAACAAGGCGGTTAGCGGCACCTTTGGTGTTCAATATCGTCCAATTGACGATGTCATGATCTATGCGACCTACAACCGTGGTTACAAGGCTGGCGGGGTTAACATCGACAACAACGCAGCCGGTATCTTGATTAACAATGCCCCAGTTTACAACGAATTGAAGGCGCTTGGCCTTGTGACAGGCACTGCCCAGGCTCCGCTTGATCCAAGCTACCGGCCTGAAACGATCAATGCTTTTGAGCTAGGTGCCAAGATCCAATATCTGGACCGCCGTGCTCGTACCAACATATCGCTCTTCTACTACGATGTGGCGGATATGCAGATCGCTCAGTTCGTGGGTCTGCAGTTTACGGTTCTCAACGCCAAGTCGGCTACTGACTATGGTGTTGAAATCGAAAACCTGTTCCAGCTCAACGATGCTTTGACGCTCGCTGTTGACGGAACTTGGCTGCCGCATGCTAAGTATGGTGATGATACTAGCATTGGGGTCCTTTCGGGCCAGCGTTTCCGCTTTGCGCCAAAGCTGTCAGCCAACGCTACTCTTAACCTCGACACGCCAATCAATGATACGGTCAATGTCGTGGGCCGCGTGCAGTATCAATATACCAGCAGCCAGTTTATCAATGCCGCTGGTAATGACACGCGTAAGCCACTGAGTCTGGTTAATGCGAACCTCGGCTTCAAACTGCCGGGCCGCAACCTGCTGATTGAAGGTTGGGTGCAAAACCTGTTTGATGAAACTTACTTCTCTCAGGCTTTCCCTACTTCGCTGCAGACAGGCGACCTTAATGGTTACCCGGATGCACCGCGTACCTATGGTGTGCGTGTTCGCTTTGGGTTCTAAAGTGCAGTCAGCGTCTTTTAGCTGACACGAAATGAAGAGGGCCGTCACGCCTAGTGGCGGCCCTTTTTACAGAATAATCGCCTGCAATTTCGACGCCGCGCATAGGCTTGCTTTCCTCGTGAGACTTACTAACCTTGATTAAATCAAACAAAACTTGGGATTTGGAACAAATGGCCGGGGCTGAATACAATTACATCGTGATCGGTGGCGGTAGCGCCGGGTCTGTGCTGGCTGCCCGGCTTTCTGAAAATCCCGCGGCCAAGGTCCTGCTGCTTGAAGCGGGTGGGCGCAACACTTCAGTGCTGGTGCGGATGCCGGCAGGAGTCGGTTCGCTGATCAAGCGCAAGAACAAGTCCAACTGGGGCTTCTGGAGCGAACCGGAACCGCACATGGATGGCCGCCGCATGTGGCACCCGCGCGGGCGCGGGCTGGGCGGATCGTCCGCGATCAATGGCATGATCTACATTCGTGGGCATGCCCGTGATTATGACCAGTGGCGGCAGATGGGGCTGGAAGGCTGGTCCTATGCTGAAGTGCTGCCCTATTTCCGCCGTGCAGAGAATTTCCAGGACGGCGCTTCGCCCTATCATGGCGGCGATGGTCCGCTGCGGGTCAGCTGGGGCGAACGTTCCGACCACCCGCTTTACCGCGGCGTAATCGAAGCCGGGCGGCAGGCCGGACACAAGGTCACCGAAGATTTCAACGGCTACGATCAGGAAGGCTTTGGCCGTTACCAGCTGACCATTCACGATGGCCAGCGCTGGAGCGCGGCGCGCGGCTACCTTGCGCCGATCGCCGATACGCGCCGTAACCTGACGGTCGTGACCAACGCCCGCGTCCACCGCGTGGTCATCGAAAATGGCCGGGCGACCGGTGTGGAATACAGCCTTGGTCCGAAAAAGGCGGTGCAGCTGGCCCGCGCCAGCGACGAAGTTTTGGTTTGCGCCGGTGCTTTCCAGTCGCCGCAGATCCTGCAACTTTCCGGTATTGGCGATCCGGAACAACTGGCCCCGCACGGGATCAAGCCGGTCCATGCGCTGAAGGGCGTGGGGGCGAACCTGCAGGATCACCTCGACGTGACGCTCAACTGGACCTGCACCCAGCCGATTACGCTCTACAACGACATCAAGGGGCTGGGGCAGCTTAAGGTCGGCCTGCAATATCTGCTGACCGGCAAGGGTACCGGGCGGCAGAACGGGCTTGAGGCCGGAGCATTCTTGAAATCGCGTCCCGACCTCGACAGGCCCGACCTGCAATTGCACTTTGTCCTAGCGATCATGCAAGAGCACGCGAAGGTTTCGGCCAAGCAGGATGGCTTCACCATGCACGTTTGCCAGCTGCGTCCGGAAAGCCGGGGTCAGGTTTCGCTCAATTCGGCCAACCCTTATGACGATCCGGCGATCCTGTGCAATTTCATGAGCACCGAGGAAGACCGCCGCGCCGTTCGTGAAGGGGTGCGCATCGCCCGCGAGGTTATCGCGCAGGAAGCGCTGGCGCCCTATCGCGGGGAGGAAATCTGGCCCGGGCCTGCCGTACAAAGCGATGCCGACATCGACGCCTGGGTCCGTGCCAAGGGCGAAACAATCTATCACCCGGTCGGCACCTGCAAGATGGGTCTGTCCAGCGATCCGACCGCCGTGGTCGACAAGGACTGCCGCGTGATCGGGCTGACCGGGCTGCGCGTGGTGGATGCATCGGTCATGCCGACCCTGATCGGCGGCAATACCAATGCGCCGACCATCATGATCGCGGAAAAGATCGCCGACGTCCTGCGGGGTCGGGCGCCGCTGCCGCCGGAAGAGGCACCGGTTGCGGCCTGAGCCTTAAGGATCAGGCGTTCCTAGACGATCGCCTGATCCTGTAGCAGCGCGGGGATGCGCGATTTGAGCTGGAAGAAGCCTTTGCCGCAGTAGGGCCAGGCCAACCTGTCCCAGCGGCGCTGGTGTTCGGCAAGGGTAATGCCCTGTTCGGCCAGTGCGGGTTCAAGTCGTGCCAGCGCATCGCGCGTTGGCCCGACGGTGGCGAAGCCGGTGACGATCTGGGTGCAGCCATTGGCCTTGGCCGAGGCGGGTAGATCGGTCAGTGCGGCGACTTCGATGGCGCTGGCCGACCAGTGCTGACTTGCCCGCGTCATGGCGTCAGACAGGGCGGTGCGGTCTGCTTCGGATGCAGCAAGCTCTGTGACAATTACCACGCCGTGGACATTTTCGATTTCCAGCTCCGTTTCCAGCGATAGGTCTTCGCAGGTCAGCAGCAGCAGGCTGGGGGCCGCGCGGTCGGGCACCGTCGCTTCGCGCAGCGGCGCAATCGCGGGTGCCGGGGCTGCGGGCGGGATGATTGCCCTTGTCGCCAGCCTCTTTGCCGTCAGCGCACCGCCGGTCATGCTGATGATCCGTGCTTCATCGGCAAGGTAGGCCTTGCCCGCCGTGTGCAGCCCTGCAACCCAGCGCCAGCTCAGCGTGTTCGAGGCCGGGTCCGCATCCAGCAGGCGCGCAAACATCCACTCCGCGCCCAGCTGCCACGGCAGGCCCAGCGTGAAAGTCCAGATCGAGGCGACCTGCATCCGCGCCCAGTTGTGCAGATAACCGGTGCGCGCCAGTTCTGCCACCCAGTGATCGAATGCTTCGATTCCGGTCGTTCCCGCCATGGCCGCGTGATAGCGCGAGGCTGCTGCCGAATTGCTTTCCAGCCGTGCCAGTTCCGTGGCCACTTCCTGGCGGAACTGCGGCCAGAGCGCGGGGCGCAGTTCCAGCCAGCCTTTCCAGTAGGTCCGCCAGAACACTTCGGCTATGAACTTTTCGACTGCGGGGAAGGGGTGGGCGGCCAGAACGGCTCGAACGACTTCTTCCTCGCTGATCAGGCGCCGGCGCAGGGCTGCGGACAGGCGGGAAACGGCAGAGTGAGCGCCAGCGGCATCAACGAAGTTCCGCCGCGCGCCATAGGCATCCGCGGCTTCCGCCACAAAAGCATAGAGCCGGGCGAGTGCGTGGGCACGGGTGAGGGGGAATTGCAGGTGATCCATCGGCGCCGCCCCTATCGGCGCGGCCTATCCGGTCCAACGTGGCGAAAGGATCATACCGGGGCGCGGGAAATTCTAGGCGGAGGGAAATTCCACCGGCTGGTCTTGCGGCTGCCATGGTTCGAGCCGGACCATGATCTCAGCGAACAGGTCTGAGCCGCGATGGCGGGCGAGCCACGCCTGCAGGTGCGGCAGCGGCTGGGCATCGAACCATGGCCGATCCGTTTCGGCAAATTGCCGGACAAAGGGGAACAGGACGATGTCCGTAATCCCGCGTCGCTCGCCGCAGAGGTTATCCTGCGCTGCCAGTCGTTCATTCAGCAGGCTAAGCAGGTCCAGTCCGGCAGCGCGGTGGCCGACCGGGTCAGAGCCATGCCGCTCCGGGTACTTGTAACGATCAATGTGGTGCTTGAACGGGCCGTCGTTGGTCTTGATCAGGGCGCCGTCCTCGCGCTCAAGCCAGCGTTCCGGATCGTTCTGGCCAAGCGCCCAGCGCATGATGTCGAGGCTCTCTTCCAGAACGAGGCCCTCATCAAGCACCAGCACGGGGACAGTCGCCTTAGCCGATGCAGCGATCAGTTCTTCCGGTTTGCGCGACAGCTTTACCTCGCGGATGTGGCAGCGGATCCCGCTGATCGCCAGCGCCATGCGGGCGCGCATCGCATAGGGGCAGCGCCGAAAGCTGTAGAGGATCGGTTTTCCCATCCGCTCCGGCTCGCCCTCAGCGCCCCTTCCTGGCAATCGGCGCGTTGAAATCCGGGTCCTTGCCCGCCACCCAGTCAACGAATTTACGCACTCTGGGGTCGGCCAGCAGTCCTTCCACATCCATGCCGTGGCGCTGCAATTCAGAAGTGGTGAAATTGGTGATTAGCGTTTGCTGGCAAATCGGATGCATCGGTACGACATCGCGGCCGCCGCGACTCTTCGGAATGGGATGGTGCCAGACGATCGTCGATCCGGTGGGCCGTCCGCAGAGCCAGCAGGGGACCGGCGGAGGGGATTCCTCCTCCTGCTCCGTATCGTCGTAAAGGTCGTATTTGCGGTGCTTGCGGGCCATGGTTCTGCCTGAACGGTTCGGTCTGGCCGCGCTGTTATCATATTCCGCAAAGGCAGATGGAAAAAACTGATCCCGGCCCGTGGGGGACGGACCGGGATCGTTTCGATCAGCGTGACTGAGCGGCTTAGAACTTGCCGCGCAGGGTTACGCCGATGGTGCGCGGGGGCGCGTAGTAAGCGTTCTGGTCACCCGTCTGCAGCGAAGTGCTGAACGCATAGACCGGGTAACGCTCGTCGAAGAAGTTCTGGACCCAGGCTTCCAGGTTCCAGCCGCCCTTTTCCGACTTGATCCCGGCGTTGAGGTTCAGCGTGCCGATCTCGCCGCGCGTCACGTTCGACGAAGTGCTGAGGAACTGCGCACCGCTGTATTCGAACTGGGCCCGCGAAGTGAACGACAGATCGTCATTGATCGGCTGTTCAAAGCTCAGCGCTACGTTGCCCGACAGCTTCGGAGCATAGCGGAAGCGCTGACCAGACAGGACTTTCAACGCCGGTTCGACGCCGAAATCGGCCTTGGGCAGCCACAGGCCGCTGGCGCTGAGTGTCAGGGCATCACCGATCTTGAAGGTGTTTTCCATTTCAAGACCATAGGTTTCAGCTGACTTCGAATTCAGCACTGCGAACTGCACGCCCAGGAACTGCGCGACCTGCAGGTTGCTGATGTCGTTGTAGAACACGGCAATATTGGTGCGCGCGCGATTGCCAAGGTAGTCGACCTTTGCACCCAGTTCGAAGGCGTTGACGGTCTCCGGCTTGTAGCGCGGGTCAAGCGGCTTGGCCCCTGCGATTTCGGTCGGGTTGTTGTCCAGTGCGCCCGCGCCATTGGCGTCGATCATGACGCCACCGGCCTTGAAACCACGGTTGTAGGTCAGATAGATCATGGCATTGCTGGCCGGGCGATACTGCAGGCCAAAGGTGCCGCTAACTGCCTTGTCCGTCTGGTCGGCATTATATGCCGGTCCAGGACCCGAACGGAGGCGACGTGCCGGCATGGTAGCGCCCGCGCGGAACAGCGGGTTGCTGAAATAGCCGTTCTTTTCCTCGATCGAGTAACGAACACCGGCAATCACGTTCCAGTTCGGTGCGAACTGATAGTCCATGTGCGCGAAAGCGGCATAGGACTTGGACGTGCCGCCCATGTCATCGGTCTGGTACAGACCCGGTGCGGCAACGGCATAGCCCGGGACTTTGAAGATGGCATCCCAGAACGCCTGAGCCTGCTGGCCGTAGCTGAGGCCACGGGACATGTGCAGCTTCTCGTACGAGTAGAACGCACCCAGTACATAGCTCAGCGCGCCTGCAGCACCCTTGCCGTTATAGGTCAGTTCCTGCGAGAAGAACTTGCTCTTGAACGTTTCGTCCAGGATCAGCACGTCGGCACCGGTAAATTCTGCGTCAAGCCCCAGCTGGGTAACGCTGAATTCGCGATAGGCCGTAACCGACCTCAGTTCATCGTCGCCCAGACCCAGGTTGGCATGGAAGGTGCCGCCATAGTCCTTGGTCTGCTGCCGCGTCGGCTGGTTGAGCGAAGCTTCAAAAACGTTGCGGGCTTTCGAAGGAACATTGAAGCCATTGGCCCGGACGAGGGCGTCGATCAGTGGCTGGGTCGGTCCGTCGACATAGTCCTTGGTGCCATAGCAGCAGTTCGCATTCGACTTGAGGTAATCGCCAGCCAGGCGGAAGTTCAGGTTGCTGCTCGGTTCGAAATAGAGCTGCGCCTTGACGCCATAGCTTTCGTCGCCGTTGATCGGTTCGCCCGTGGTGGAATCGGTGAAGTAACCGTCGCGGTGCGAATAGACGCCAGCCACGCGCAGGGCCACGGTTTCAGACAGCGGCGCGTTGACGGCCAGCTTGGCCAGGCCATAGCCATAGTCGCCATAGCTGCCTTCGTAATTGCCGCTGAAACCCGTCAGGTCCGGCTTGGTCGAGGTCAGCAGGATCGCACCGGCAGAGGTGTTCTTGCCGAACAGGGTACCCTGCGGACCGCGCAGGATCTGGACATTGTCGATGTCGTTGAAGGTCTGCAGCGCGGCACCCGCACGGGTGCGGTAAACGCCGTCGATGAAGATGCCGACAGCGCCTTCGAATGCGCGGCTGTTGCCGGTCGTGCCAAGGCCGCGAATGATCACGTTGGACGACGAGGACGAGATGTTCGAGCTGCGGAACTGGACGCTGGGGGACAGCGACTGGATGTTCGCGATATTGTCGACGCGGGCGATCGAGAGCTGCTCTGCGCCGGCCACGGTGATTGCGATCGGAACGTTCTGCAGGCGCTCGGAACGGCGCTGTGCGGTAACGACGATGTCTTCCAGACCGCCGCTTGCTTCCTGCGCCACGGTGGCGTCAGCAGCTTCCTGGGCATGGGCCGGCATCGCCATGATGCTCAGCGCCGCGCCAGTTAAAAGATAATATTTCTTCACTATCCCTACTCCCTGTTTCGCCTGCGCAGATCCGGCCAAGGCGGCTGGAGCATTTGCAGGACAAGCCTGAATTACTGACCGTTGCGGGATGAAGGGCCTGTGGATTTGCCACCAAGCCTGCGGCCTGTTTTATGCATAAGCCCTGATCCTTACAAGGAAATACACATAAAACCACAGATTGGATTGCCACTGGTCAGGCCATCCTTTCCCACATGCATGCGTTTTCCTATTTGGCCGCCCCATCGCCAAAGAGACGTGGCTGGTCCAATACGAAGTTGCTTTTATTTAGACGTGAATCATCTTAATAAGGCGCAGTCGCAAGGGAGAGCGTGGTGATTCTGGATCTGAAGGCGGTCGTCTACTTTGCGCACATTGCCCGCACCCGCTCGTTCAGCCGCTCGGCGGCGGAACTGGGGGTAGCGCAGCCGTGGCTGTCGGCCCGAATTCGCCGCCTGGAGGCGCGGCTGGGTTGCTCGCTGTTCGAACGAACCACGCGCAGCGTCAAGCTTACCGCGCAGGGCGACCGGCTGCTGAGTGCTGCGGAAATGCTTTCGCTATCAGCAGCGGCAGTCGAAGCGACGGCACGCGACCTGATGGACAATGCCGCGGGCAAGCTGCGGATTGGCTCGCCGCCTTTCGCCTCGCGCATCATGCGCCGGATCGAACTGGTCGAACTGTTCGCGGCCAAGACCAGCGCGCTGGTTGAAATCGACATTGGCTGGAGCGCGCGGCTGATGGACCGCCTGAAACGCGGCGATCTGGACGCGGCTTTCGTCATCGATCCGTTCGACGAAACCGGTCTGGAGGAACTGACGGTCTGCGACATGGGCATTGCCATGTTTGCACGGCCCGGCGAACCGCTTGCCGAACGGGACGAAGTTACGATTCAGGACCTGCAGGGCAAGCGGATCGGGGCATTTGTCCGCTCGCTCAATCCGGGCATGTTCGACCTGCTCTATGAACCGTTGCAGGCTGCCGGGGCGATCATCATTGAATTGCCGGAACTCCGCCGCAAGCTTCTCACTTCTATGGAATCCCATTCACTCGACATGATCGGCCTGCTGGAGCCCTTGCCGATGCAGACCGAATACCGCAGCGGAGGCATGGTCCGTCTGGCAATCGGTGACTTGCCGGATTTCAAGTTGAAGCTGGTGCGACGAGCGTTGGTCAATACGGAAATCTGCGACAACTTCTGGTCAACAGCGTCCGATTACCTGCACGGCGCGCTAGAGGTCAGCGCCCGGTCGCCTGCCTGACCCAGGAAACTATTGCTGCCGTCGGTATCGCCCCTGACTGCCGGGCGATTTCGCGCCCTTTGTGCAGCATTATCAGTGTCGGGATCGAGCGGATACCAAAGCGACCGGCAATGGCCTGCTCGGCCTCCGTGTCCAGTTTGCCCAGCCGGACAAGCGGTTCCAGTTGCGTGGCTGCCGCTTCGAATGCGGGGGCCATCTGGCGGCACGGTCCGCACCAGGATGCCCAGAAATCGACCACCAGCGGAATGTCGCTTTTTGCGGCATGGGCGTCAAAGTTGCCGGAGCCAAGGGTGATGGGCCGGCCACCGAACAGCGCCTGCCCGCAGCGGCCGCATTTGCCACCAGCGCCAAGTTTGGCACGGGGAACGCGGTTGCTGGTAGTGCAATGGGGGCACACGATCAGGAGCGGCTCAATGGACATGATCACCTCTCGCCTTCAGGATTTGCGGCGCAAACGACAGGTCGCTTTGTAACCGAAATCGGGTCAGATTGCATTTTCTATTGTCAGCGCGCCTCGCTTGGATCGGCCCAAAGCTGGCACTTGCGGTTTGATGAATGAACGGCCGGTTGCGACTGGCGCGTAGTGCCTGCGCAGGTCTGGCCTGTCCGCCGGGGCGGCGCTTCAGTTCAAGGTTGATTTCTCAGCGCGCATCTGAGCCAGCAAGAGTGCGATCTCTTCCGGGTTGAGCAGCCAGGTGCGCGATTTGCGATCCGCGCGAAAGGTCGGGCGGGTCAGAAGCATGCGTGCTTTCTGCTGCGCTTCGGGCGTCAGGATGGCGAAGTGGCGTACGCAATCGCGCACTGTGCTGATGCTGGGCGGCTTGCCATCCAGATCGATCAGGGTTGCGGGTTGGTCCCAGGGAATGTCGAGCATGGGGAATCGCCTTGTCGAGACGCGGATGAATGCGCGGCCTATTGCCGATGTGTTGAAGCTTTTTCCAGCGCCCTTGCGGGTGAACTGAACCCAAACCTGCCTGAGGATCAGTCTCTATCCGGACTGATTGGTGCGGTCGAGAAGACTCGAACTTCCACGGGCTTTCGCCCACAACGACCTCAACGTTGCGCGTCTACCAATTCCGCCACGACCGCTAAATCATCGGGGTGCACGTGGCGCCCCGGGGGGGTAGGAGGGCGCCCTTAGCAAAGGGTATCAGGGCCTGCAAGCGCGGAAAGTCGTTGCGTGCAATTAGTGTGGAAACAGGATCGCCTAACGACCCGGCTTCCACCCGTATTGCGCCTTTGCCGCGCTGCGGGGCACGGGAACCAGGGCCTGGCTGATCGGCATGATTTCACCGGGGGCCAGGCTGCGCTTGGGCGGAGCGATTTCGCCGGTATAGACCACGCGGCCCCGTGCGTCGCGCAGCACCACCAGAATCATCGGCACTTTCTGCGAAGTCTGCGACACGTTGGCGACCGTGCCGTTCGCTTCGAAGAACCAGGTGCGGTCCTGCAACTCGCGCATGCCTTGCTGCTTTTCCGGAAAGCTCAGTTTCAGTCCCGGCTGTTCCTCGGCAAACATCGGCTGGGCAAAGGGCACCCAGCTGGGCAGGCCGTACCATGCCACGGCCGCGACTGCGCCCAAGGTTACGATTGCGAAAAGGGCGGCGGCAATGGTCCACATCCGCGCGGGATTGCGGCGCGGGCGGAACGGCGGTTCGTGTTCGAACTGCGACTGGGTGTCGTCGTAATAGCTGCCGACCGGCACGCTGATCTGCGGCGGCGGGGGCAGCGGTTCGTCGGAATAGACCGGCGGCGCGGGCGGTGCAGTTTCCACATCCAATCCGGTAGGCGCAGGCGGAGCAGGCGCGGGAATCGGGTTGGGCACCGGAATGGGGGCGGGCTGAGCTGGCTCGTGACGCGGCGGCTGGGCCACCGGATCAGGTAGAGGCGGGGCCGGGATCGGAGCCGGGGCCGTGACCGCAGTCGGGATCGGGGCCGGGGCCGGAGTCGGCGCGGGTTGCGCCGGAACTGGTTGCGCCGGTTCGGGAACGTCCAGTCGCGGGCCTTCCTGAAACCACGAGTGGCGGCATTTGGCGCAGCGCACGGTGCGCCCTTCCACGCCGATCGCCGTGTCGGGAACGACGTAGCGGGTGTTACAGGCGGGGCAGGCTATGATCATGGTCTGGCTGTTAAACATGGCCAGCCGCGATCCGGCAAGCATCAGCCGGGGATAGTTGTGCGCCTATTCCCTTTTTTCCACATGGATTGGCCGCTATAGCCCGGTCGAAGCGCAGCCATCCACCGGACAACCCCAGATCCATGACCAGCACACCCGACGGGGAGATCGTCCAGTTCGACAATGTCGGGCTACGCTATGGGGCCGATCGCGAGGTGCTGAGCGACGTTTCCTTCACGCTTTATCCGGGCAGTTTCTACTTCCTCACGGGGGCTAGCGGCGCGGGCAAGACCTCGCTGCTCAGGCTGCTCTATCTGGCCCAGCGTCCGTCGCGCGGGATGATCCGCATGTTCGGTACTGATGCGATCACCCTGCCGCGTGAGCGGCTGCCTGCCTTGCGCCGCCGCATCGGCGTGGTGTTTCAGGACTTCCGGCTGGTTCCGTACCTGTCTGCTTATGACAATGTCGCCCTGCCGCTGCGGGTGGCCGGCGTGCCCGAACATGAACTGGCCAGGCCCGTGGCCGACATGCTGGAATGGGTCCAGCTGGGCGAGCGGATGCACGCCCTGCCGCCCCAGCTTTCCGGTGGAGAGCAGCAGCGCGTCGCAATCGCCCGCGCAGTGATCGGGCGTCCCGACATGCTGATTGCCGACGAACCGACCGGCAACGTCGATCCGGACATGGCGATCAAGCTGCTGCGCCTGTTCGAAGCGCTTAACCGGATGGGCACGACCGTAGTCGTGGCGACTCACGACCTGCACTTGCTCAAGAAAGTACCCGAATCGCTGATCATGCGGCTCGACAAGGGCCGCCTGTCCGATCCGACCGGGGCCTTGCGCTATCCGCCGCGCCCGCATGGCGGCTTTGGGTTGAGGGGCTAGCCGTGGCGGAAAACGCGCGTTCAGGCTTTGGCGTGATCGGCCGGCGGCTGCGTTCCCTTGCGGGATCGGGCGCGCCGGATCTGGTCCAGCAAAAGCGTCTGACCGGCCCGATGCCGTGGGTCTTTGCGATCATGGTGGCGTTGACAGTGATTGCCGCTGCGGCGGGGCTGGCGCTTTCGAATATGGTCAATTCCGCCGCCGATGCCTTGTCCGGCGGCGCGACAGTGCAAGTGGTTGAGGCCAATGCCGCCGAACGGGACCGCCAGGCGCGCGAGGCGGCGCGGGTGATCCAGGCTATGCCCGGCGTGGCGGAAGTGCATCTGGTTTCACAGGATGAAATCCAGCGCCTGATCGAGCCGTGGCTGGGGATGAGCATCGGGAACGAGGCGATTCCGGTTCCCGCGCTGGTCGACGTGCGCTGGTCCAGCCCGATTACCGGCGAAAGGCTGGGGCAGATGCGGCACCGTGTCCGGCAGGTTGCACCGGCTGCCCGGGTCGATGCGCAATCGACCTGGCTGAAGCCGGTGTTCAGCGCGATTGATTCGCTGCAATGGCTTGCCCTCGCGCTGGTCGGCCTGATCGGCTGTGCGCTGGCAGCGGCGGTATTGCTGGCGGTCCGGACGGCGCTGGGGGCCAATCGCGACACGATCGAGATCGTTCACCTGCTGGGCGGCACGGATTCGCAGATCGCGCGGCTTTTCCAGCGCTCGATCGGGTTCGATGCGGCAGGCGGCGGGGCGATTGGTCTGGCGGCGGGCCTTGTCGTTGTGGTGCTGCTGGGCCAGCGTCTGGACGGGCTGGGGGCAGGGCTTGTCTCGACCGGAGCACTTGGCTCGCTCGACTGGGCGCTGCTGGTGCTGGTGCCGGTGGTTGGCGTGTTGCTGGCGGTGGTTACCGCGCGTCTGACCGTGATGCGCGCGCTGAAAAGGATGCTCTAGGCCATGCTGGGGCGGATCATTGCGGCGCTGACCTTGCTCTGGGCGCTGGGTTTCGTCTGGTTCGCCGTGGCCTTGCCGCAGCCAGCCGGAGAGGAAAAGACTGACGGCGTGATCGTGCTGACTGGCGGAAAGGGCCGGATCGATCGCGGGCTGGAGGCACTGCGCAGCGGCTGGACGCCGCGCATGTTCGTCTCGGGCGTCGATCCAGAGGTAAAGCCGCATGAATTTGCCGTGGAATACCATATCGGCAGCCTGCAGATGGCCTGCTGCGTAACCCTGGGCTTTGACGCCACCGATACCACCACCAATGCCAGCGAAGCCGCCGCCTGGATTCGCGCGGAGGACCTGAAATCGGTGCGACTGGTAACCAGCGACTGGCACATGCGCCGCGCCGTGGCCGAACTGAAAAGCGCCAGTCCGCAGGGCGTGGAAATCGTGCCGGATGCGGTCCGGACCAAGCCGAGTTTCAAGATGTTGTTCCTGGAATATCACAAGATGCTGGCGCGGCAGGCGGTTCGCCCGCTACGGTGGCTGCGATGAGCAGGATTTTCGACATTCCGCGTTCGATCGCGTTCTACATCGCCTTTTACTTCGGCAGCGTCCTGGTTGTGCTGGCCTGTCTGGTCGCCCTGCTGGGCAGCCGGGAAACGTTCCGCCGCATGGTTGACCAATGGGCCCGCTTTCACCGCCTGTGCATGCGCGCTTTTCTGGGCCAGCGGGTCCGGCTGGAAGGCGAAATTCCCGATGGCCGCGTCTTTGTGGCGATCAAGCACGAGAGCTTTTTCGAAGCGATCGACCTTGCCCGCCTGCTGAAGCGCCCCGGCGTTTTCGCCAAGGCGGAACTGATGCGCATCCCGCTGTGGGGTCTGGTCGGCGATCGTTACGGACTGGTCGAAGTGCAGCGTGATCAGGGGGCCAAGGCCCTGCGCCACATGATGGCCGCAGCCAAGCGCCTGAGCGGCGAAGAAGGGCGGCCCTTGGTGATCTTCCCAGAAGGAACCCGCGTGGCGCACGGCACCGCACCGCAGTTGCAGGCCGGTTTTGCCGGGATCTACAAGCTGCTGGGCCTGCCGGTTGTGGCCATCGCAGTTGATTCCGGACCGCTCTATCATCGCTGGTGGAAGCGTCCTGGCGTCATTACCTACCGTGTGGTTGACGTGGTTCCGCCCGGCCTGCCGCGTGACGAGCTGGAACAGCGGGTGCGCGTCGCGATCAACGCCCTTAATCCGGAAGCGCAGCTGTGACGGACAAGGACGAGCGGCGCTCCCCCGGCGAAGTGCTGGGGCCGGGGCTGATTACCGGCGCGGCGGACGATGATCCCAGCGGCGTCGGCACCTATAGCCAGGTCGGCGCCCAGTTCGGCTATGGCCTGTCGTGGACCCTGTTCTTCGGCTATCCGTTGCTCGCCTCGATTCAGGCGATCTGCGCGCGGATCGGCGCCACGACGGGCAAGGGCATCGCCCAGAACCTGCGCCAGCACTATTCGCCATGGTTGCTGCGGGTTGTCGTGGTCCTTCTGCTGACGGCGAACATCATCAACCTTGGCGCAGACCTTGGCGCGATGGGCGCGGTTCTGGCGCTGGTCATTCCGGGGCCGGTCCTGCTCTACACGGCAGGTTTCGCGGTGCTCAGCGTGCTGCTGGAAGTGTTCCTCAGCTATGCCCAATATGCCCGTATCCTGAAGTGGGCGACGCTTTCGCTGTTTGCCTATGTCGGCGTGCTGTTCGTCGTCGACGTGCCGTGGGGCGAGGCCTTGCGCGGGGTGCTGATCCCCAGCTTCACCTTTGATCGCGATCACGCCATGGCGCTGGTCGCCATCTTTGGCACGACGATCAGCCCCTACCTGTTCTTCTGGCAAGCCGGGCAAGAGGTGGAAGAACAGCACCGCCGCCATGTGAAGCCGCTCTACATCAGCCACCGCCGCGCCGGGATCGAGCTGAAGCGCATTCGCACCGATACGCTGGTTGGCATGGGCTTTTCCCACATCGTCGCGCTGTTCATCGTGATTGCCACGGCGGCGACGCTGCACGCCAATGGTGTGCGCGACATCGAAAGCGCGGCCCAGGCGGCAGAGGCGCTGCGCCCGATTGCCGGGGACTTTGCCTTCAGCCTGTTCGCCATCGGTATTATCGGAACCGGCCTGCTGGCCGTGCCGGTGCTGGCCGGCAGCGCGGCCTATGCGGTCAGCGAGGCATTCGGCTGGGTCGAAGGGCTGGACCGCAAACCGCGTGAGGCCAAGGCGTTTTACGGCGCGATTGTTGCCGCCGTATTCGGCGGGTTGGCGCTGAACTTTGCCGAAGTCGATCCGATGAAGGCGCTCTATTGGGCGGCGGTCGTCAACGGCCTGCTCGCTCCGCCGCTGATGGTGGTGACCATGCTGATCGCCCGCAACCGCAAGGTGATGGGCAAGTACCGGATTTCCGGACGGCTGGAAATTGGCGGCTGGATTTCCACGCTGGTAATGTGGATCGTGGCCGGGGTGTTCCTGCTGTCCTAACCGTGGTCGCTGCGGCCAAAGTCGGGCCGGGCATCGTCCTGCCCTTCCTCGATGATCGAGCGGCGGATGGCGCGGGTACGGGTGAAGTGGTCGAACAACTGCTGCCCATCGCCGACCCGGATTGCGCGCTGCAGGGCGGTCAGATCTTCGGTAAAGCGTTGCAGCATGTCCAGCACCGCATCGCGGTTTGACAGGAACACGTCGCGCCACATTGTCGGATCGGATGCCGCAATGCGGGTAAAGTCGCGGAAGCCGCCAGCCGAATACTTGATGACTTCGCTTTCCGTCACGCCTTCCAGATCAGAGGCCGTGCCAACGATGGTATAGGCGATCAGGTGCGGCAGGTGGCTGGTGACGGCCAGAACCATATCGTGGTGCCGGGCATCCATGATTTCGATCTTGGCACCCAGCGCCAGCCACAGGTCGGACAGGGCCTGCACCTGCGCCGGATCGGCATCGGCAGGCGGAGTGATGATGCACCAGCGGTTGTGGAACAGCGCGGCAAAGCCTGCGTCCGGCCCCGAACGCTCGGTCCCGGCCACGGGGTGCGCCGGAATTACTGCCACGCCAGGCAGGGCGGTGGCGAGGGCTTCGGCCACGAATTGCTTGGACGAGCCGACATCGCTGACCACCACGCCGGGCTTCAGGTGCGGTGCCAGCTGCGTTGCAACCGCGCCCATGGCGCCCACGGGCACGCAGAGGATCACCAGATCGGCGTCCTGCACTGCTTCGGCCAGACTATCGCAGACCTTGCCGGTCAGGCCGCGCTGTGCGGCGCGGGCGCGGGTGGCGGGATCGGCGTCGAAACCGGTCGTTGCGACTTGCGGCAAGTGCTGGCCCAGCGCCAGCCCGACTGACCCGCCCAGCAGGCCAAGGCCGATGATCGCGACCGAGCCAAAGCTCATTGCGCCTGCTCCGCCAGATCGCGCAGGATTGCGGCAATGGCCTGCATCTGCTCTGCCGTGCCGATGGTGATGCGCAGGCCGTGGCCCAGGCCCTGCCCAGGCAGCCAGCGGGTGATGTAGCCCGCATCGGCGAGGCCATTATAGGCTGCTTCGCCGGTCAGCTTGCCTTCGAACAGGATCATCACGAAGTTGGCCTCGCTCGGCACGACGCGCACGCCCTGATTGCCCAGCGCCTCCATCGCCGCGACGAATTCGCCGCGCACCTTGGTGTTGTGCAGCCGGGAATGGGTGACGAAGTCCTGATCGGCCAGAGCGACCAGTGCCATGGCCTGTCCCTCGTTCGAAATGTTGAAGGCGCCGCGAATGCGGTTCAGCACTTCGATCACTTCGCGCGGGCCAGTGCCCCAGCCAACGCGCTCACCAGCCAGACCATAGGCCTTGGAGAAAGTACGCGTGACCAGCACGTTGGGCTGGCTGGCGGCCAGTTCCAGTGAACCATCGTCCATTTCCGGCGCGACATATTCGGCATAGGCCTGATCCAGCACCAGCAGTACGTCTGCCGGAAGTCCGGCATGGAGCCGGGCCACTTCGGCGCGGGGCAGGAAGGTTCCGGTCGGATTGTTGGGATTGGCAACGATCACCACGCGGGTGCGCGGCGTGACGGCGGCCAGCATGGCATCGACATCGGTGCCATAGTCGCGGGCAGGGGCCTCAACCGGCTCTGCACCCGAACGGCGCGCGACAATGTCGTAAAGCGAGAAGGAATACTGCGAGAACAGCACTTCGTCGCCCGGCCCGGCATAGGCACTGGCGGCAAGGTACAGCAGTTCGCCAGAACCGGCGCCCATGATCACGCGGTTCGGCTCAATCCCGTGCATTGCGCCTATGGCAGTGCGCAGGGCCGTGCTGTCCCCATCCGGGTAAAGCGCGGGATGGACCGCATCGGCCCGCGCCGCCAGAGCCTTGGGGCTGCAGCCCAGCGGGTTCTCGTTGGCGGAAAGCTTGACGAGCGGACGGCCGTCCGCACCGGCGCTTTTGCCGGGGACATAGGTGTGGATCGCGGCGATCCAGGGCTTGGGGGTAAGGCTCACAGTCATCGCCCGCGGCCCTTAGCAGGCTTGCCGGGAATTGACAGCCCGCTTCTCCTCGCCCAATCGGCAGATATGGCAGCCGCCGAACTGAACATCGTGAACGCAACGCTGGTGCTTCCCGCGCCCTTGCCGCTTGACGGCGGGCAAAGCCTTGAGCGTGTCGAAGTGGCCTATGAGACTTACGGCACGTTAAATGCCGACAAGTCCAACGCGATCCTGATCTGCCACGCCCTGACCGGGGACCAGCACGTGGCCAGCCCACATCCGATCACCGGCAAGGCTGGCTGGTGGTTGCGCACGGTGGGGCCGGGCAAGCCGATCGACACAGACCGCTTCTTTGTGATCTGCGCCAATGTGCTGGGATCGTGCATGGGCACGACCGGCCCGGCCAGCTTTAGCCCGGATGGCACGCCATACGGGATGCGCTTTCCGGTCATTACCATCCGCGACATGGTTCGCGCCGAAGTGGCGCTGCTGGATGCCTTGGGGATCGAACACTTGCACGCCGTGGTTGGCGGTTCGATGGGCGGGATGCAGGCCCTGTCCTTTGCCGCCAACTGGCCCGAGCGGACCCGCGCCGTGCTGGTCATCGCCTCGACCGCGCGCCATTCGGCCCAGAACATCGCCTTTCACGAGGTTGGGCGGCAGGCGATCATGGCCGATCCCAAGTGGGAAGGCGGCAATTACTATGGCAAGAGCAAGGGACCGGAAAACGGCCTTGCCGTGGCCCGCATGGCTGCGCACATCACTTACCTGTCCGAAGCGGGCCTGACCGAAAAGTTCGGGCGGCGCTTGCAGGACCGCACGGCCAAGACCTTTGGCTTTGACGCCGATTTCCAGGTCGAAAGCTATCTGCGCCATCAGGGGCTGGCTTTTACTGACCGGTTCGATGCCAATTCCTATCTCTATATCACCCGCGCCATGGACTATTTCGATCTGGCCGAGGAGCATGGCGGACATCTCGCCGATGCCTTTGCCGGGGCGACGGCGCGGTTCTGTCTGGTCAGTTTCGATACCGATTGGCTCTATCCCACGGCGGAAAGCCGGGTCATTGCCCATGCGCTCAACGCGGCAGGGGCGCCGGTCAGCTTTGTCGAACTGAGCGCGCCGTTCGGGCATGACAGTTTCCTGCTTGACGTTCCGGCGCAGGACCGGGTGATTGCAGGGTTCCTTGGCCAATGAAGCAGCTTCGCCCCGATCTGGCGATTATCGCCGCCAATGTCGCGCCGGGCACGCGGGTGCTGGATATCGGCTGCGGCGACGGCGCGCTGATGGCGGCGCTGCGCGATACGCGGCAGGTCGATGCGCGCGGGATGGAACTGGACCCGCACGGCGTGGCCGAATGTGTCGCGCGAGGCCTGTCGGTGATGCAGGGTGATGCCGATACCGATCTGGCCGACTATCCGGTCGCTGCGTTCGACTATGCGATCCTCAGCCAGACATTGCAGACCACCAAGCGGCCGGACAAGGTGCTGGACGAATTGCTGCGGGTCGGGCGCAAGGCCTTTGTCTCGTTCCCCAATTTTGCCCACTGGAAGGTGCGGCTCAGCCTGCTGTGGAACGGACGGATGCCGGTAACGCGGCTCTTGCCGATTGCCTGGTACGAAACGCCCAACATCCACCACGTGACGGTGCGCGATTTTCGCGAGCTGGTGGCGGAAAAGGGCTATCGGATCGAGGGGCAATGGTTCCTGAGCGGCGACAGCGAAATCGGCCCGGCAGCCGCCGCATGGCGCGCGGAACACGCGGTTTTCCTGCTCTCGCGCTAGGCAGGACGCCACCGGAGCATTGCCCCGGTGGCCCTGTAATTCAGATCAGTGTAATTCAGATCAGCGTCACATGCGGTGCAGGGCGCACAGCTTGTTGCCGTCTGGATCGCGCAGATAGGCAAGGTACAGCTTGCCAAAGCCGCCTTCGCGCACGCCCGGCGGGTCTTCGCAGGTGGTGCCGCCAGCAGCAACGCCAGCCGCGTGCCACGCATCGGCCTGGGCCGGATCGGCCATGGCAAAACCGATGGTGCCGCCATTTGCATAGGTGGCCGGTTCGCCATTGATCGGAGTGGTCACGATGAACAGCCCGCCATTGTGCATATAGACCAGACGGCCATTTGGGTCCTGAATGGCTTCATTGCCGCCGATCGCCTTGAAAATGGCGTCGTAGAAAGTCTTTGATTTGGCCAGATCGTTAGATCCGACCATGTTGTGGCTGTACATGCCGCCTCTCCTTTTCGATTTTCGATTCGCTACGTGTATCGGCTGGTTCGGGCGGGTCAATCGCTGCCAGGGCCGCGCCGCCTGCCTATTGGTGCAGGCGCGCCAGCAGGTCGGTCAGGGTGGCGCGCTCAGCCTTGGTAAAGCGGCTGGCCAGCCATGTTTCGTGATCGCGCATCGCTTGCTGCGAGGCGGTGAGTGCCGGCGCTCCTGCAGGTTCGAGATGCAGCGCTTGCTTGCGCCCGTCGCTGGCCGATTTCTCGCGCCGGATCAGGCCGCGCGCCTGCAGGCGGTTGACCACGCCCATGGTCGTGGCGCGGTCCATGTGCAGCCGCTGGCCAAGGTCGATCTGCGAAATGCCCGGATGCTCGGAAATCAGCCACAGCGCGCAGACCTGCTTTTGCGTCAGGCCCAGCGCCGCGGTGATTTCGGTGAAGTGGCGATTGCTGGCACCATTGGCGAGGTCCAAGTGAAAACTGAGCGCCTGTTCGATCCGATCCACTTGATCCATTCTGGCACTTTCTCGCCCAATTGTCGATTTCGCTTAACGTTCTATTACGCTGGGGCAAGTAAATGCCGCAGCCTGTTCAATGGCGGGGGCAAGTTTTCCACCTCTTCTCGCCCCGCCTTGGCGCACATGGGTTGAAGCGCGAATCACGCTCCGGCAAGGGGGACTGTCATGTGGCAACTCTACCAATTCCCGCTCTGTCCGTTCAGCCGCAAGGTGCGCCTCCTGCTCAGCGAAAAGGGCATCGCCTATGACCTGTGGCGCGAAAACCCGTGGGAAGGGCGTGACGAGTTTCTGGCGCTGAACCCGGCCGGGCGCACTCCGGTGCTGCACGATCCGGCCAAGGGCATCACTCTGGTCGATAGCCGCGCTATCTGCGAATATTTCGAGGAAACGGTCGACAAGACCCCGATGATCAACGGCACGGCGACCAACCGGGCGGAAATCCGCCGCCTTGTCGCCCTGTTTGACGAGAATTTCTATGGCGATGTCACCGCGCCCCTGCTGCACGAACGGATGAAGAAGCGGCTTGTCTATCGCGTCTCGCCCGACAGCCGCGTGCTGCGCGAGGCGATGAAGCTAGCGCACGAGCATCTCTACTACATCGACCACCTGATCGACCACCGTCCGTGGCTGGCAGGGCCGACTATGAGCCTGGCCGATCTGGCCGCCGCCGCGCAGATTTCGGTCGCGGATTATCTGGGCGGGCTGGACTGGACCGGGCATGAGCAGGCAGCGGGCTGGTATTCGGTGTTCAAGAGCCGGCCCAGCTTCCGCCCCTTGCTGTCAGAGCGGATGGAAGTGATCCAGCCGCCCAGCCACTATGCCGACGTCAACGCCTGACGCCTAATAGGCGATCAGGTCGCTGAGAAGCTTGCCAAAACCGCCGATCAGTTCGGCATAGGCATTGCCGCGAAACCGCCGCTTGCGGACAAAGACCCGTTCATCCCCCAGCGGGATGTGCTGAAAGGCGGTCCACGGTTCATGCCCGGTGTCGAAATCGGCCAGAACGGGCAGGGGCAGGCTACGCGCGGCATCAAGGCCGAGGATGTCGGCGGCTTGATCGCGCCGGGTCATGCTGGTCAGATCGACCAGTTCCAGTGCCTCTGCGCTGCCGCCGGGCCATGACAGGTTCTGGCCCTTGCACTCCAGCGGGCCTTGCAACGCAACTATATGATCAGGGGGGAGCAGGGCGGATAGTTCGAGGAAGAGCTGGATCGGATCGAGCAGCAGCACTTCATCGTCGTGCCGATCCGGATCGCCGCCATCGCTGACCAGATAGGCGGGCCAGCGGGACACGGCGAAAGGTTCGACCAATTGCAGCGCCTGGTTCGACAGGCTGGAGCGCACCACCGGCTCCAGCATTTCGCCGCAGACGGTGCGATCATCGCAGAGCAGCAAAAGCGCCTGTTCCGGGTGCTGGCCCAGCAGATGCAGGGCTATCAGGCCCGGCAACAGACCGGAGCCATGGATCGCAAGATCGAACCGTGCCGCCATCCACTTACCCTCTGTCTGGCCGGCATGTTTCCGTAACGGAAAGGCTGACCGTTTCGTGCTTTCGAATCATCGTTAGCGCTGACCTGCCCTGAAACTAGGTGGTCCCACTTACGTTTACCCTTTGCATTAACCACTTAGCGCAAGATTTGGCGTGAATCATGTCGAATTGGCATAAAGGATCAAAATGGTTTATTTTCATCAAGTTAAGGTGAAGCGGCGCCAACCTATCTAATGTAAATGGTGGTTAAAATACCGTTAAATCCTAAAAATACTGGCATATTGGCAGCAATCTGGATTAACTTGAGTTAGCAAATGAGCAGGGGAAGGGCGAGTCGCCTGGCACCCTGACAACATTGGGCCGCATCGAAATTTTTAGCCCGGATTATTCACGAGCGATGGCCTGAAGGGTTGGCGGGAGTGGCGCAA
>CAZLPK010000010.1:0-53364 GCA_964561375.1 uncultured Novosphingobium sp. | reverse complement strand
GCCCATGGCGATGCCATCGTCGACTGCGATGGTGTTGAATTCCTTGGCAACGCCGTCCGCAGCCTCAATCTCGCGCGCGACCATCTGGCCCAGGTCCTTGAGGTGGACATGGCCCGGCACGAACTGGGTGAAGCTGTTGACCACGGCGATGATCGGCTTGCCGAAATCGCTGTCCTTCATCCCCGTTGCGCGCCACAGGCCGCGTGCGCCAGCCATGTTGCGGCCGTGAGTGGAAGTCCGGGAACGGTAAGCAGGCATTGCAGGAATCTTTCGTAAAAGCCGGGAATAAAGCGGCTCTACACGCCTATTCGCCCACCTTCAACGCCACTTCATTGCAAATACGCGCCAGACGCTCGGCCCATTGTGCCTGTCCGCTTGCCTCCGCGATCAGATCCTGCCGGATTTCGATGCCGAAATAGGGTCGCCCTTCGGCTTCGGCATGGCGGTTCATCGTCGCATTCAGGACGCGGCCCGAATAGGGCTGCTGGTCACCCACGATCAGTCCTTCGGCTTCCAGCAGCGGTATGGCGATCCGCGCGGCGCGGTCATCCGCGTTGTAGAGCACGCCGCAATGCCACGGGCGTGGTTCGTCGCTGGTGGCAAGCTGCGGGGTAAAACTGTGCAGCGAAAGGATCAGCGCGGGCGGCATATCAGCCAGCAGCCGCGCCAGCGCAGCATGATAGGGATCGAAAAAGCGCGCCAAGCGGGCCTGATGTCCGACCTGATCCAGCGCATTGCCGGGAATGGCATGGCCATCACTGGCGATCGGGATCGCTCCGGGCGAATCTGCGTCGCGGTTGAAATCGCAGACCAGACGGCTGACCCCGCCCTGAAAAGTGGCCACGCCCGCGCGCTCGGCCATCAAGGCGCCAATTGGGCCGACGCCGATATCAACCGCGATGTGCTGGTTCAGCAAGGCCGGATCGATGCCAAGGTCGATATCGTCCGGCACTGCATTGCTGGCATGGTCGGACACGACCAGAATTCCGCCAAAGCGCGGCGTGCCAATAAGGCGCCAGGCTTCGCTGTTCATCGCAGGTTCCCGCTCAATTGCCACCAGCCCGGATGGGCGGCTGCCAGTTCTGCCGCGGCCTGATCCCGCAGGGCGGCATTGTTGTAGAGAGCAAAGCAGGTTGCGCCAGAGCCGGACATTCGCGCCAGCCACGGCTGCGTTTCAGCCAATGCGCCCAGCACTTCGCCAATCACCGGGCAAATTTCCAGCGCGGGCTGTTCCAGATCGTTGCGTCCGCCAAGCGCGATCTCACGCGCGGTTCCGCTGGGCATGGCGCCGCGGTCCTGCCCGTCCCAGCCCTTGAACACTGGTCCGGTGGAAAGGGGCACGCGCGGATTGACCAGCAGGACCGGCGTTCCGGCCAGATCGTTCTCGACCGGCTCAAGCTCTGTGCCAGTGCCCAGCCCGATGCAGGCCTCACTGCGCACGCAGGCGGGAACGTCTGCCCCCAGCTTGCTGGCCCGGGCGTGCCAATCGTCCGGCAGGCCATATTCGCGCTCAACCAGCCGGAACAGTGCGCCGGCGTCGGCAGAACCACCGCCCAGCCCTGCGGCGACCGGCAGGTTCTTTTCCAGCGTCACGGCCCAGCCCTGCGGGCGCGGCAGGGCAGACAGGGCCTGCATCACGATATTGCCAAAGGGATCGGCCAGTTCACCGCCGAATTCGCCGACCGTGCGCAGTTCGTCACGGGCGGCTGGCGCAACGCTCAACCGGTCGCCCGCATCAACGAAGGCGAAGAGCGTTTCCAGTTCGTGATAGCCATCCTCGCGCCGCCTGCGGACATGCAGCGCGAGGTTGATCTTGGCAAAGGCGGTTTCCTGCACCGGAGTGCGGGATCACATATTGGGGTAGTTCGGACCGCCGCCGCCTTCAGGCGTGACCCAGTTGATGTTCTGGCTCATGTCCTTGATGTCGCAGGTCTTGCAGTGGACGCAGTTCTGCGCGTTGATCTGCAGGCGCGGTTCGCCTTCCTCAATCCCGACGAATTCATAGACGCCCGCCGGGCAATAGCGGGTTTCCGGCCCGGCATATTGCTTCAGGTTGACCTCAACCGGGATCGACGGATCCTTCAGCTGCAGGTGGCAGGGCTGATCTTCTTCGTGGTTGGTGTTCGACAGGAACACGCTCGACAGACGGTCAAAGCTGATCACGCCATCGGGCTTCGGATAGTCGATCGGCTTGTACAGGTCGGCCCGCTGGATTGCTTCGCAGTCGCGGTGATGCTTCATCGGCTTGGCAATGCCGAACCCGAACAGGGTACGCAGCCACATGTCGGCACCCGCCAGGATCGTGCCAAGATCGCCGCCCCACTTCGCCACCAGCGGCTCGGCGTTCTGGACCAGCTTCAGTTCCTTGGCGATCCAGCTGTCGCGGACAGCGGCATCATATTCCGCCATCGAATCGTGTTCGCGGCCAGCAGCGATAGCTGCGGCAGCGGCTTCAGCTGCCAGCATCCCGCTCTTCATCGCGGTATGGCTGCCCTTGATGCGCGGCACGTTGACGAAACCGGCCGAGCAACCGATCAGCGCACCGCCCGGGAAGTCCAGCTTCGGCACCGACTGCCAGCCGCCTTCGTTGATCGCGCGCGCGCCATAGGAAACGCGGCGACCACCTTCCAGAATGGCGCGGATCGCCGGGTGCTGCTTCCAGCGCTGGAATTCCTCGAACGGATAGACGTAGGGATTCTTGTAATCGAGCGCGGTAACGAAACCGAGCGCAACCTGGTTGTTGGCCTGATGGTACAGGAAACCGCCGCCCCAGCTGTCGCTTTCCGACAGCGGCCAGCCCTGGGTGTGGATCACGCGGCCCGGCACGTGCTTGGCCGGATCGATGTCCCACAGTTCCTTGATGCCGATGCCATAAACCTGCGGTTCGCAGTCGGCTTCAAGGTCGTAACGGGCCTTGACCTGCTTGGTCAGGTGGCCACGCGCACCTTCGGCAAAGAGGGTGTACTTGGCATGAAGTTCCATGCCCGGCTGATAGTCGGCCTTGCGGCTGCCATCGCGGGCAATGCCCATGTCCTGCGTCGCCACGCCCTTGACCGAGCCGTCTTCGTTATAAAGCACTTCGGCAGCCGGGAAGCCGGGGAAGATTTCCACGCCCAGTTCTTCGGCCTTGCTGCCCAGCCAGCGGCACAGGTTGCCAAGGCTACCGGTGTAATTGCCGTCGTTCGACATGAACGGAGGCATCGGCCAGTGCGGGATCGAGATGTGCTTGCCCTTGGTCAGGACCCAGTGCCAGTTGTCCGTCACCGGGGTTTCCGCCATCGGGCAGCCCTGCTCGCGCCAGTCGGGCAGCAACTCGTCCAGCGCCTTGGGATCGACCACGGCACCCGAAAGAATGTGCGCGCCGACTTCGGAACCCTTTTCCAGGATGCAGACCGAAAGTTCAGGATTAACCTGTTTCAGCCGGATCGAAGCGGCAAGGCCAGCTGGGCCTCCCCCAACGATCACCACGTCATACGGCATCGATTCGCGTTCACTCATGACCTAATCCCACACCCTGTCTGGTTGGTATCTTGCGGCGAAAACCCTTGAAAGGTGCCGCGGGGCAGGTCAAGACCCGAGACGTGACTTTCTCTGGCCAGAACTCTTCCAGCGGGACCGACCTGTCCGCCGCCATCGCCGCCGCGCTTGACTGGTGGCAGCAAGCTGGCGTCGATCTGGACTATGATGATGCCGCGCGCGACTGGCTGGCCGGAGCAGCGCCTGCCGCTACGGCGGAGCCTGCGCCGCCGGTCCTTGTCCTGGCTCCAAAGCCGCCCCCGCCGCCTGCACCACGGATCGGCGGCGAGCCGGGAACCTGGCCCACCGACCATGCTGCATTCGTGCAATGGTGGCTGTCCGAACCCCTGCTGGACAATGGGCAGGTTTTTGCCCGCGTCGCTCCCCGTGGGCCGCGTGAAGCGCCGATCATGGTCCTGGTCGATCATCCCGAAGCAGGAGATTCGGACCGCCTGCTCTCCGGAGAGGAAGGCAAACTACTCGATGCGATCCTGCGCGCGATCGGGATCGAACCGGATCAGGCTTATGTCGCCAGCGTGCTGCCACGCCATATGCCGCTCCCCGATTGGGACGGCCTGGCCGCAGGAGGACTGGGCGAACTGGCGCTGCATCACGTCGTGCTGGCCGCACCGCAGCGGCTGATCACCTTTGGAAAGCACGTCTCATCGCTTCTCGGCAACGACCCGGCGAAAAGCGCTGACCCCGCCCGCCATTTTTATCAAGTAGGCGCAGGCATACCGGCTCTGGCAGCGCCAGCGCTTGGCACCCTCATGGCACGGCCACGGGGCAAGGCGGGTTTGTGGCGGGCGTTGCTTGATTGGCAGGGCGCCTGACGCAGACCCAAAAAGGGACGAAGCGGGGACAACCTGATGACAATTTCGAAGCAGCATCTGCTGGCTGGCGTAGCGCTGGCACTTGCGGCGATTGCTGCGCCGCACGCAGCACAGGCCAATTCCGCCGCAATGGAATATTTCACCAAGCGGGCAGACCGCTCTGCGGTGCCAAGCCTGCTCAGCGCTGATGATCGCGCCTATTACACCGCCGTGTTCGACGCGATCGAACGGAGCGACTGGGCCAAGGTGCAAGCCATGTTTGCCGAGCGCGCCGATGGCCCGCTGCACCAGATTGCCAAGGCAGAATACTATCTGGCTGCCGGTTCTCCCAAGATTGAGCTCGACGCACTGAATGCCTGGCTGGCAGGCGGAGTGAGCCTGCCGCAGTCGGAACAGATCCTGTCGCTGGCCCGCAAGCGCGGCGCGACTACCCTGCCCGCCCTGCCGCCGGCCAACCGGCTGGTCAGCCTGCCTAGTTTTGCCAAGCGCATCCGCCCGCGCGAAACGGCCGACGGCACCATGCCCGCCGCGATTGCCGCCGCGATCAATGCCAAGATCAAGGAAGACGATCCCGCCGGGGGCAAGGTCTTGCTCGACGGGATCGATGCCTTGCTCTCTCCTCAGGCGCGTGCGGAGTGGCGCTCGAAAATCGCCTGGAGCTTTTACATCGAGAATGACGATGCCAGCGCCCTGGCCGTGGCCCAGACCGTGCAGGATGGCAGCGGTCCGTGGGTTGCTGAAGGCTGGTGGATTGCTGGCCTTGCCGCTTTACGCCTGAACGATTGCACCGCTGCCGCCGATGCCTTTGCCCGCACCGCCCAGCTTTCCACCAATGCCGAACTGACCGCCGCCGCGCATTACTGGAACAGCCGCGCGCTGGTCCGCTGCCGTCAGCCGGAAAAGGCCTCGGCCCCGCTGCGCGCAGCCGCGCGGATGGACGAGACGCTTTACGGGATGCTGGCCGCCGAACAGCTTGGCATGAATCTGCCGCGCACGCACGAAGCGCCAGACTTTACCCAGACCGACTGGCAGCAGCTGCGCGATGTCGGCAATATCCGCACGGCCGTCATGCTGGCCGAAATCGGTGAGGACGGGCTGGCCGACGAAGTGCTGCGCCATCAGGCGCGGATCGGCGCACCGTCGCAGTATCAGCCCCTCTCGCGTCTGGCCCGCAGCCTGGGCCTGCCCGGAACGCAGATGTGGATGGCCTATAACGCCCCGCCGGGCGGCAAGCCGGAGCCAGCCGCGCGCTTCCCCACGCCCAAGTGGACGCCCGTTTCCGGATGGAAGGTCGATCCGGCGCTGATCTATGCCCACACCCTGCAGGAATCGATTTTCCGGACCAAGGTGGTCAGCCCCGCAGGCGCGAGGGGCCTGATGCAGATCATGCCCTCTGCCGCCCGCGATCATGCTCGCGCATTTGGCGTTGGCGGCACGGCAGCCGATCTGGGCAAGCCGGAAGTAAACCTGGCCTTTGGCCAGCGCCATCTGGAAATGCTGCGCGACTCTCCCGGCACGCAGGGTCTGCTGCCCAAGGTGATGGCGGCCTATAACGCTGGCCTGACCCCGATCACCCGCTGGCAATACGAAGTGAAGGATCAGGGCGATCCGCTGCTGTGGATCGAAAGCGTCCCCTATTGGGAAACGCGCGGCTATGTGAACATCGTGATGCGCAATTACTGGATGTATGAACGGCAGGCCGGCGGCCCGTCCGAAAGCCGCATGGCGCTGGTTCAGGGCCTGTGGCCTACCTTCCCCGGCCTTTCCGGATCAAAGGCAGTGCGCATCGGCAAGGACGGAACGCTTCTGCGCGGGCGCTGATTGGCTGCTGAATTGACCTTCGGCAGGTTCTGGCTGAACCTGCCGGTCATCCTACCCGATCTAGCAGCTTTAACCGGCGAAGCGGATCAGGCGGCTATCCGCCACAGCGGCCGTGCGGTGCGGCACCACGTCGCGGACATATTCCTCGTTCTTGACCATGGCCATGAAGGCTATGCTGTTGGGATAGCCCATGACGAAAGCCTCGTCCCACTCCCCTTCCGGGCCAGTCACCACGCATTCCATCGGCGCTTCCCAGACCATGGCCGCGCCGTCATTCAGCACGACCCGCTGAAATCCTTCCTTGTAGATTTCATAGGCCTGACGCCCGGTCAGACCCTTGCCGTGCATGGGATGGCCTTCCGGATATTCGGCCAGATCGCGGAACTTGATCAGGTTCAGCATATGGATCGGCTTATCGCGCGGCAGGTCCTTGAAGCGCTGCCAGTTCTCGCGGCTGGGATCGACGTAGCCGCTCATCACGCGTCTGCCAGCTTATAGTCGCGGAACTGGTCCCGCAGGTCCTTCTTGCTGATCTTGCCGGTCGCGCCGTGGGGGATTTCGTCCACAAACTCGACCGCATCGGGCAGCCACCACTTGGCCACGCTTTGGGCCAGGTGATCCTTGATCTCCTGCGCCGTAACTTCCATGCCCTTCTTCTTGACCACGACCAGGATCGGGCGTTCGTCCCACTTGGGGTGGTAGATCCCGATGGCGGCGGCTTCGGCCACGGCGGGATGGCCCACGGCGGCGTTTTCCAGTTCGACCGAGCTGATCCATTCCCCGCCAGACTTGATCACGTCCTTGGTCCGGTCGGTCAGTTGCAGGGTGCCATCCGGGTGAAGGATACCGACGTCGCCGGTATTGAACCACTGATCGGCATCGGTCGCATCGGCATCGGCCTTGAAATAGCGCTTGATCACCCACGGCCCGCGCACCTGCAGCGCGCCCGCCGTCTTGCCATCGCGCGGCAGGACGATGGAAGAATCGCCAAGGTCCACCGTGCGCAGTTCGACGCCAAAGGGCACGCGGCCCTGCATCTGCTTTACATCGACCTGCGCGGAAAAATCCTTGTCCGCCCAGTCAAAGGTCTTGGCTCCGGTGGTGCCGATCGGGCTGGTTTCGGTCATGCCCCAGGCATGGGCGACATTGACTCCGGCCTTCATCAGCCGCTCGATCATGAAGCGCGGCGCGGCGGAACCGCCGATGATCGCATGGCGCAGGGTCGGCAAGGTGATGCCGGTTGCGTCCATGTGCTGGAAAGTCGCCAGCCAGACAGTCGGCACGCCAGCGGAATGGGTGACCTTTTCCTTGTTCATCAGGTCACACAGCACGGCCGCATCGTTGACCGCGCTGAACACGAACTTCACGCCCGCAGCCGCACCGCCCCACGGCAAGCCCCAGCTGGCAGCGTGGAACATCGGCACGACCGGCAGCATGACCGCCGTGGTGTCAAAATCAAAGATCGAGGGCTGCAGGCTGGAAATCGCGTGGAGCATGGTCGAGCGATGCTCGTACAGCACGCCCTTGGGATTGCCGGTCGTGCCGCTGGTGTAGCAGAGCATGCAGGGATCGCGCTCGTCGCCAGTGGCCCATTCGGTATTGCCGTCCTCGGCCCCGATCCAGGCTTCAAACTCGCCATTGTCAAAGCAGATGAAGTGCTTGATCGTAGTCCAGCGCGGCTTCATCCGTTCAACAATCGGGGCAAAGGTGTGGTCGTAAAGCAAGACCTGATCTTCGGCGTGATTGGCGATATATTCCAGCTGATCGTCGAACAGGCGGGGATTGATAGTGTGGAGCACGCCGCCCACGCCGACCGCGCCGTACCAGCTGACCAGATGGCGCGAGTGGTTCATGGCGAGGGTCGCCACCCGGTCGCCCTGCTGCACCCCCAGCTTGCGCAGGGCCTGTGTCATTTTCAGAGCATCGCGGCGGACTTCGGCCCAATTGGTGCGGGTTTCGCTGCCATCGGCCCAGCGCGTCACGATCTCGCGCGTGCCATGCTCCCGCGCGGCATGATCGACCAACCGCGTGACCCGAAGATCCCAATCCTGCATCGCTCCCAGCATTTCTCTCTCCGTCCCGTTGTTCGTTTTGGCGACAACACCGGAGCAGCCGGGATTTAACCCGCCCTGACTGCCCCTGGCTGCCGCAGTTGCGCCCTGTGCAGCTACGCGACGAGTTTCAGATGCCCTGCACCCCGCCGCGCGCTTAATGACACATTGGCAATACCTTCCACGGTTGCCAAGCGTTCTGCAAGTTCCCCATCGACCATGAAATCGCGGCCCAGCCTGACCTGCGGTTCTTCGCCGCTGCCAGTGCGCAGCCGGACGATCACTTCACCGCGTCCATCGCTGCCGGGAACCAGCAGCATGGCAAGGTCGGCAAAGACCTCTGGCCGCAGCACATCAAATTTCAGCACCATGCTGGCCGCGCTTTTCACTTCGGACAGTGGCCGCGCCCCGCGCACGGTGATGCGCGGCGGCTCGTCCGCACTTGGCGCATCAAGCTCAACCGTCAGCAACAGGCAGGTGCCGTCCTTGGCCCATTGCTGCATCGGCTCGACCAGCGTTTCTTCAAAACAGGCGGCAGAGAACTGGCCGGAATTGTCAGAGAAATCGGCCCGGACGAAATCGGCCCCGCGCCGCGTCTTGCCGCGGTTCACGCTTTCCACCATGGCCGCCATCACGGCCTGCGCCCGGCCACCGCCCGGCACGCCGGTTTCCATCAGGCTGGCATAGGATCGCGCCCCATTGGCACTGGCCACCGCGCGCCATTGCTCAACCGGGTGAGCGGCAAAGTAGAAGCCGAAATTCTCGCGCTCCTTGGCCATCTGCTCGGACTTGGACCAGACCGGAGTTTCCGTAAGACGCATGGCCGGTGCGGCGTGATCGTCACCGCCGAATAGGCCGTGCTGACCACTGGAGCGGGTGCGCGCAGCCTCGTCCGCCACGGCCAGCAGCATGTCGGCATTGGCCAGAACCTTGGCCCGGTTCGGTTCCAGCCCGTCGAATGCGCCAGCGGCGGCCAGCCCTTCCAGCTGGCGGCGGTTCATGCTGCCTTGCGGTACGCGGCGGAACAGGTCTTCCAGGCTGGCAAAGCGGCCATTGGCCTCACGCTCGGCCACGATCGCATCCATCGCCTTTTCACCGACGTTGCGGATTCCGGCCAGGGCATAGCGCACGGCGTAGCCTTCTTCGGTCGGCTCAACGGTGAACTCGGCCTCGCTGCGATTGATGTCCGGCCCTTCCAGCGCCACGCCATTGCGGCGCATGTCGTCGACAAAGACGGCCAGCTTTTCCGACTGGTGCATGTCGAAGCACATCGCCGCAGCATAGAATTCGTGCGGGTAATGGGTCTTCATCCACGCGGTCTGGTAAGCCAGCAAGGCATAGGCCGCAGCGTGCGACTTGTTGAAGCCGTAGCCGGCAAACTTGTCGATCAAGTCGAACAGTTCGTTGGCCTTCGCCGCCTCGATGCCCGACACCTGCTTGCAGCCATCGACGAAACGCTGACGCTGCGCGTCCATTTCGGCCTGGACCTTCTTGCCCATGGCGCGGCGCAGCAAGTCTGCATCGCCCAGCGAGTAACCCGCCAGGATCTGCGCGGCCTGCATGACCTGTTCCTGATAGACGAAAATCCCGTAGGTTTCGCCCAGAATGCCCGCCAGCTTTTCGTGCGGATATTCAATCGATTCCGCCCCGTTCTTGCGCCGTCCGAACAAGGGGATGTTGTCCATCGGACCCGGACGATAGAGCGAAACGAGCGCGATGATGTCGCCAAAATTGGTCGGCTTCACCGCCGCCAGCGTGCGCCGCATCCCTTCGGATTCCAGCTGGAACACGCCCACCGTATCGCCCGACTGAAGCAGGTCATAAACCGCCGTATCGTCCCACGGCAGGGTCGACAGGTCGATCTCGATCCCGCGCTTCTTCAGCAGTTCCACCGCCTTTTTCAGGACGGACAGGGTTTTCAGGCCAAGGAAGTCGAATTTGATCAGGCCCGTGTCCTCGACATATTTCATGTCGAACTGGGTCACCGGCATATCCGAACGCGGATCGCGGTAGAGAGGCACCAGTTGGGCCAGCGGACGATCCCCGATCACCACGCCCGCCGCGTGGGTAGAGCTGTTGCGCGGCAGGCCTTCCAACTGGACCGCCAGATCGACCAGCCGCTTCACCTCGTCGTCGTTGTCGTATTCGCGCTTGAACTCTGCCGCGCCGTTCAGGGCGCGCGGCAAGCTCCACGGGTCGGTCGGATGGTTGGGCACCATCTTGCACAGGCGGTCGACCTGGCCATAGCTCATCTGCAGGATGCGCCCCGTATCGCGCAGCACGGCGCGGGCCTTCAGCTTACCGAAGGTGATGATCTGGGCGACGTGATCGTGGCCGTATTTGGCCTGAACATAGCGGATCACTTCACCGCGCCGGGTTTCGCAGAAGTCGATATCGAAGTCCGGCATCGAGACGCGTTCCGGGTTGAGGAAGCGTTCGAACAGCAGGCCGAGCCGGATCGGATCAAGGTCGGTAATGGTCAGCGCCCAGGCGACCAGCGAACCTGCACCCGAACCGCGCCCCGGCCCCACCGGAATATCGTTGTCCTTGGCCCATTTGATGAAGTCGGCAACGATCAGGAAGTAACCGGCAAAGCCCATGCGGTTGATGATGCCGGCCTCGAAATCGAGCCGGTCGTAATAAACCTGCCGTTCCTCTTCCGACATTTCGCCATAGGGCTCCAGCCGCTTTTCCAGACCGGCGCGGGCGTCATCAACCAGCATCTGCTCTTCGCCTTCGCGGTCCCCGGCAAGGCTGGGCAGCAGCGGCTTGCGCTTGGGCGGGGAAAAGGCACAGCGCTGGGCAATGACCAGCGTGTTTGCGGTTGCTTCAGGCAGGTCCTGAAACAGCTCGCTCATCATCGGCCAGCTTTTCACCCACCATTGCGGGTTGGACCGGGGCCGCTCTGCCGCATCGACATGAGTCGAATTGGCAATGCACAGCATCGCATCATGCGCGTCGTAGAAACCGGGCTCGCCGTAAGCGGCGGGGTTGCTGGCGACCAGGGGCAGGTCGCGGGCATAGGCAAGGTCAATCAGCGGCTCTTCCGCCGCTTCCTCCGCCGGATCGTCACGCCGGGCGATTTCGATATAGAGCCGCCCCGGAAACAGCGCCTCCAGCTTGCTGCAATAGTCCCGCGCCGCTTCTTCCTTGCCATCGGCAAACAGGCGAACCAGCGCCCCCTCGCCCGCACCGGTCAGGCAGATCAGGCCGTCGCTATGCCCGTCGAGGTCGGCAAAGGTGACATGCGGTTCCAGTTCCAGCGGGCGATCAAGGTGCGCGCGGCTGACCAGATGGCACAGGTTGTTCCAGCCAGTTTCGTTCTGGGCGTACAGCGGCAGCCAGTCGATCGTCTCGCTACCATCGCGGCGAATGCCCAGCAGCGTGCCGATGATCGGCTGAATTCCCGCATCCTTCGCCGCCCCGGCAAAGGACATGGCGGCATAAAGCCCGTTACGGTCAGCAATGGCGATGGCCGGAAAGCCGCGCTCTTTCGCCAGCTTGGCAATCGCCTTGGGGTCAATCGCCCCCTCAAGCATCGAATAGCTCGACAATACGCGCAAGGGGACGAAAGGTTCGAAGGCCATGGTCAGACCCTAGGGTCAGCCGCCGGGATTCGCAAAGGGCTGAGCAAGCTTTTCACAACTTGCCGCATTCCCCACCACGGCAGCCAGCGGTCAGAGCAGTTTTTCGATGTCCTTGGCGATGGATGCCGGCTTGTCCGTCGGGCCGTAGCGGCGCACCACCTTGCCATCGCGGTCAATCAGGAACTTGGTGAAGTTCCACTTGATCGATTTGGTTCCCATCACGCCCGGCGCTTCGCTTTTCAGCCAGGAATAGAGCGGCGTTTCATTCGGACCGTTGACTTCAACCTTGGCCATCAAGGGAAAGCTGAGGCCGAAATTGACCTTGCAGAATTCCTCGATCTGATCCGCCGTGCCGGGTTCCTGCCCGCCAAACTGGTTGCAAGGGAAAGCCAGCACTTCAAAGCCGCGTTCGCCATACTGCTTCCACAGGGCCTCCAGCCCGTCATACTGCGGGGTAAAGCCGCACTTGCTGGCCGTGTTGACCACCAGCAGGACCTTGCCTTGCTTGTCGGCCAGATTGAGCTGCCTGCCACCCGGCAGGTCGGCAGTGAAATCGGCAATCGTGGTCATGGCACTCTCCCCAGCATTACGTTTTGACGCAGGATAGGGGCCACGGCCCCCGCGTCAATCGCCTGGCCCTGCCTGAAGGTGCAGGTCTGCCGCCTATGCCAGCACGCCGTTATGCAGGCGCACCACGCGGTCCATCCGGGCGGCCAGCCGCTCGTTGTGCGTGGCGACCAGGGCGGCGCTGCCTGTGCCGCGCACCAATTGCAGGAACTGTTCCAGCACCCGGTCCGAAGTCCGCTCGTCCAGATTGCCGGTCGGCTCGTCCGCAAGGACCAGCGCAGGCCGGTTGGCCAGCGCGCGGGCCACGGCCACGCGCTGCTGCTCACCACCGGAAAGCTGGCTGGGGCGATGGTCAAGCCGCTCGGCCAGGCCAAGGGCAGTCAGCAATTCCCGCGCCCGCTCTGCCGCCGGTGCGCGCGCCGTGCCTGACACCAATTGCGGCAGCATGACATTTTCCAGCGCAGTAAAGTCCGGCAGCAGGTGGTGGAACTGATAGACAAACCCGATCCGGTCGCGGCGCAGTTCGGTGCGTTCATCGGCGGACAGGCGCGAGGCATCAACCCCAGCAATGTCAATCTCGCCGCCAAAGCCGCCTTCCAGCAGGCCGACCGCTTGCAGCAGGGTGGATTTGCCCGAACCGGACGGACCCAGCAGGGCCACGATCTCTCCGGGGGCAACCTCCAGATTGACGCCGCGCAGCACCTCGATGCGCTCGCCGCCCTGTTCGAAACTGCGGGTCAGGCCCGCAAGGCGAATGACGGGCTTATTCATAACGGAGCACCTGAACTGGATCGGTACTGGCCGCACGCCAGGCCGGATAGAGCGTGGCGAGGAAGCTGAAGCCCAGCGCCATGACGCAGATCAGCCCAACCTCGACCGGATCGGTCCGCGCGGGCAGTTCGGTAAGAAAGCGGATTTGCGGGTCCCACAGGTTCTGCCCGGTAATGATCTCGATAAAGCGAACGATCGGCTGGCGGAAGAACAGCACGAGGAAGCCCAGCGCCAGGCCGCCCAGCGTTCCGGCAAGGCCGATGACCGAACCCGTAGTCACGAAAATCTTGAGCACCGAGCGGCGGCTGGCACCCATCGTCCGCAGGATCGCAATGTCGCGGGTCTTGGACCGCACCAGCATGATCAGCGAGGACAGGATATTGAACGCCGCAACCAGCACGATGATCGACAGGGCAAAGAACATCGCCACCCGTTCCACCTGCAAGGCTTCGAACAGGCTGGAATTCATCGTCTTCCAGTCTACCACGGCCACTTCACCGGCATACTTCTGGCGTACCGGCTCAACAATTTGCGAAGCCTGATCAGGGTCTTTCACCTGCACTTCGATCATGCCCACCGCATCGCCCATCATCAGCAGGGTCTGGGCATCCTGCATCGGCATAACCACGAAGCGTTCGTCCAGATCATAGACCCCTACTTCGAACACGGCAGCGACCTCGTAGGAGATCTGGCGCGGCACCGTTCCGAACGGGGTCGATTGGCCCTGCGGGTTGATGATCGTGATGAAGTCGCCGACCCGCGCACCAAGGTTGGTGGCAAGCTGCGAGCCCAGCGCAACCTTGCCCGCATCCGGCTTCAGCGCGGCGATGTTGCCCGCAACCACCTTGGGGGCAAGGGCGGCAATGTCTTCCTGGGTCTGGCCCCGGGTGAAGATCGCCTCGGCCCGGCCATTGAAGCTGGCCAGCAGCGGCTGCTCGATCAGAGGCGAGGCACTGACCACGCCCGGCGTGGCCCGCGTATCCTGCAGGACGGCGCGCCAGTTTTCCAGCTTGCCGCCATAGCCCTGAATGATCGCATGGCCGTTCAGCCCGACAATCTTGTCAAACAGTTCGGCGCGAAAGCCGTTCATCACGCTCATCACGATGACCAGCATCGCGACCGAGAGGGTAACGACCCCGACCCCGATCCCGGCTACTACGGCAATTACCGCCTCGCCCCGCTCTGGCATCATGTAGCGTTTGGCGATGGTCCATTCGAATGGGGATAGCAGCAAACCGTTTCTCGACACGAATTTGGAAAGGAATGGGCAGGATTTAGGGCGATTGCTGCCGCAGGGCAATGCCCCCGCCCTTGCCTTCGCGGGCAAATCTCGCCAAAGGCGCAGCAACAGGGCAGATCCAGCGTCGGGCGACTCATCATGAACATTACCCACCCCTTCCTTGACGCAGATGGCGACAAGCTGCGCGAGGAATGCGGCATCTTCGGCGTGATCGGCGCCAAGGACGCTGCAGCAATGACTGCGCTTGGCCTCCACGCCTTGCAGCATCGCGGTCAGGAAGCTGTCGGCATCGTCAGCTTTGACGGACAGGAATTCTTTGCCCGTCGCGGTCTGGGCCACGTCGCCCAGGTCTTTTCCGATTCCACCATCCTGGAAGAACTGCCGGGCGAAATGGCCTCGGGCCACGTTCGCTATGCAACGACCGGCGGACAGGGCCTGCGCAACGTCCAGCCGCTCCACGCCGATCTGGCGCGCGGCGGGTTTACCGTTGCCCATAACGGCAACATTTCCAATGCAATGGCGCTGAAGCACGAACTGGTGGAACGCGGTTCGATCTTCCAGTCGACTTCCGACACCGAAGTGATCATCCACCTGATCGCAACCAGCCGCTTCCCCAAGCTGCTCGACCGCTTCGTCGATGCGCTGCGGATGCTGGAAGGCGCCTATTCGCTGATCTGCATGACTCCCAAGCGGATGATCGCCTGCCGCGACCCGCTGGGCATTCGTCCGCTGGTCATGGGCAAGATTGGCGATGCGACCATCTTTGCCAGCGAAAGCGTTGCGCTCGACGTGGTTGGCGCTGACTTTGTGCGCGAGATCGAGCCGGGCGAACTGGTCGAAGTGCGTGCCGATGGCCGCATTTCCAGCCATCGCCCGTTTGGCGAGACCAGCCCGCGCCCGTGCATTTTCGAACACGTCTATTTCAGCCGCCCGGACTCGGTGATGGGCGGACAGTCGGTCTATGAAGTGCGCAAGCGCATTGGCATGGAACTGGCCAAGGAATCTCCTGCCGAAGCCGATCTGGTCATCCCGGTGCCGGACAGCGGCGTGCCTGCCGCCATCGGCTATGCGCAGCAGAGCGGCATTCCGTTTGAACTGGGCATCATCCGTTCGCACTATGTCGGCCGCACCTTCATCCAGCCATCGGACGGCGCACGCCATGCCGACGTGAAGCGCAAGCACAATGCCAACCGCGCCCTGGTGGAAGGCAAGCGGATCGTCCTGATCGACGATTCCATCGTGCGCGGCACCACGTCGATGAAGATCGTGCAGATGATGCGCGATGCTGGCGCAGCCGAAGTCCACATGCGCATCGCCAGCCCGCCGACCGAGCACTCCTGCTTCTACGGCGTCGATACGCCAGAGCGGAACAAGCTGCTCGCCGCCCGGATGGGCGTTGCGGAAATGGCCGAATTCATCGTTGCAGACAGCCTTGCATTCGTCTCGATCGACGGGCTCTATCGCGCGGTGGGCGAGGCAGAGCGCAACAATGCCTGCCCGCAGCACTGCGACGCCTGCTTTACCGGCCAGTACCCGACCCCGCTGACCGACATGGCCGACCGCGAGATCGATACCGGCCAAATGCCGCCAGCCACCGGGCAAGTGAAATGAGCGAGTTTGCCGGTCAGATCGCACTGGTCACTGGCGCAAGCCGGGGCATCGGCGCGGCCATTGCCGAAGCTCTGGCCGCGGCTGGCGCCCACGTGGTGCTGACCGGGCGCGATACCGGCCAGCTTGAAGCGGTCGAGCAGCGGATTTTCGATCAGGGCGGCAGCGCCACCATCGCACCGGTCGATCTGGCCGATGCAGACGGGATCGCGCGGCTGGCCAATGCCGTTGCCGAGCGTTGGGGCAAGCTGGACATTCTCGTCCATTCAGCGGCAGTCCTGCCCGAACTGATGGCGGCAAAGGACATCGACCAGACCGCCTTTTCCAAGGCGCTGACGATCAACGTGCTGGCAACCCAGGCCCTGATCGCGCGGTTCGATCCGCTGCTGCGGGCCAGCGCCGACCCGCGCCTCGTTTACCTTACCACCAGCGTCGCCACCGCGCCGCGCGCCTTCTGGGGCGGTTATGCCGCCAGCAAGGCCGCCGCCGAAGCGCTGATCGATTGCCATGCGCAGGAAACCCGCAACATCAGCAAGTTGCGCGTTGCAATCATCGATCCGGGTGCCACCCGCACCGCCATGCGGGCCAAGGCCTATCCGGGCGAAGACCCCAAATCGGTCAAGCTGCCCTCGGTCGTTGCAGACCGGGTCGTGGCCCTGCTGGGCGAGGAATTCACCAGCCCGCACCGCGAACGGGTTAACCAGACCTCGTAAACTGCGGTCAACCGCATCGGTCCATATCCTGTCAGGCCTGCCGCGAAACCCTGTGGTGGGCCTGTCACAACATGGGGTACGCCGATGTCTGAAAATCTGCTGATCCAGAACGACGCCTATTTCACCGCAGCGCAGGAAGATCGCTCTGCCCCGCGCACGCGCCTGACGATCCCCGCCACGCTGCGTGTTTCGGGTGGACGCGGTTTCCAGACAGTCGTTCACGACCTTTCGCTGAGCGGTTTCAGCGCCGCTGCGGTCAATCGCATTCGTCCCGGTTCGATCTGCTGGCTAACCCTGCCGGGCATGGAATCGCTGCAGGCCGAAGTGGTCTGGTGGGACAACAGCCTGATCGGCTGCGCCTTTGAAAAGATGCTTTCACCCGTGGTGCACGAGAATATCCTGAACCGCTGGAGCGGCTCGGCATCAGTCAGAACCTGACCACCAGCCGCGCCGCGACACTGCCAATGGCAGCAGCGGAGCAACACCTCTGCGCGGCGGAGTAAAACTCAATTCCGCGCGGCAATTCTGGCCAGTGCCGCGTCCATCGCCGGCAGGGCCGAACTGCGCGCCGGAATATCGCTGGCGAAAATGGCGAAAAACAATCGCTGGCCGCGCGCCGACAGGAAAGTGCCGACCAGCGCGCTGGTCGCGTTGAGCGAGCCGGTCTTGGCCGCCAGATTGCCTTCCAGCGGAGTTCCGGCAAACCGGCGCTTCAGGGTGCCTTCCCGGCCCGCAATTGGCAGCGATGCAAACCAGTCAGTGCCCCACGGCTGCCGGCCGGCCCAGCGCAGCAAGCCAATCGCGGCGCGCGGGCTGATCCGGTTGTAGGTCGACATTCCCGATCCGTCCCACAATTCAAACCCGACCGGATCGATCCCGGCTTGCTCCAGCAACTTGCGCTGCGCCGCGCTGGCCCATTGTTCGGACTGGCTGGCACCGCCCAACCTGCGGAACAGGGCCTGCGCGTGAAGGTTCTGGCTGACCTGGTTGATCGTAACCACATCCTGCGCCAGCGGCGGCGGCGTGAGGCTGGCCAATGGCTTTGGTCCGCTTGCCGAAGCAGGAACCGGACTTGCCCCATCCGCAACCTGATCGGCCAAGGCCGGGCCGCGGTGGCGAGCGCGGATCTGGCCGGTCACTTTCACCCCGCGCGCGATCAGCAGCTCCTTCAGCGCCCAGGCGGCATAGTGCGCCGGATCATCCACGCCCAGCCGGTCCGTCCATGGCGCGGCATTGGCCGGGATCGTGCCATAGAGGCGCAGTTCCGAGCCATTCACCGCCCGCTCGACAAACAGCCGGGTCTGCCCGCCCGCAGCAACAGTCACCGCCTCGTTACGCAGCCCGTAATAGCCCGGAACCTGAACCTGCGGTGCCTGCCCAACCGCGCCCGGCCTTACCGACAAGCCCAGTTCATTGTCATCCAGATTGAGCGCGGCAACCGCAGTGCCGGAATCGGTCCCGATATTGTTCCAGCTCATCCCCGGAACCCAGCGCTGATCGGGCCAGAAGGTCGCATCGCCAATCACGTCATGAACCTGCCGCGTGGACCGGGCGACGGCATCGGCCAGTTCCGCCAGGCAATTGACGGCGCAATCGGGCGCGCTGGACATCCGCGCATCACCGCGCCCGAACAGGACGACATTCAGCCCGGCCTGCCCTTTGCGACTGTCCTTTTCCAGCCAGACCTGCGCACCGCCAGCCCGATCCGGCTGGGCCATGTCCGGCAAGAGGGCATAGGCTGCAGCGGTGGTAAACAGCTTGGCCGTAGAGGCCGGGATGAACCGCTGCTCGGCATTAAGCGAGACGATCTCGCGCCCGTTTCCATCAACCACCAGCAGGCCAAACCGCGTTCCCTTTGGCGCGGTAGCCAGGATGGCTTCCACATCCTGCTGCAGCGACGGCGCATGGGAGGCAGCCGGGGCCTTGGCTTGGGCATTGGCATGGGTCTGGGCCGGAACGGCAAGACCAAGCAGGGCCAGCGGGATCAAAGCGTTGCGGATCATGCGGCCCTTATGTGCAATGCGTCAGCGCAAGTCGACAAGCTCAACCGCAGGCAGCGGGTCCGCCCCCGGCTGCTCGGCCCAGTGGCGAGAGTTGAGCACCCCGCCATCGGCCCGCAAGTTGGCGACCTGATCCAGATCGACTTCGGCAAAGACCCATTGCGCGGCATCCATCTCGCCTATGGCAATCACCCCGCTGGCCGGCATCCCGCGATCGGGCGGAGCATAGATCGCCGCCGCGCCGCGATTGACATCGACTGCCGGAGACCATGGCGCTTCGCCGACGGTGGGCGAATGAACCGCATAGCACTGCCCCTCCAGCGCCCGGGCCTGCGCACCGATGCGGACCCGCCAATAGCCATGTTCGCTATCGGTGCAGGACGGCACCAGCAGCAGTTCCATCCCCGCCTCAACCTGCGCCCGGGCGAGTAGCGGAAATTCGCTGTCATAGCAGATGTTCACGCCAATCCGGCCCAGTGCCGTATCGAACAGCCGCAGCATGGGCGCAGCGCTGACGTGCCACTCCTCGCGCTCGAACCGGGTCATGACCAGCTTGTCCTGCACCCCGACCTTGCCCTGCAGCGTGAACAGCCGCGTGCGATTGACGTAAGCGCCATCCTCACGCGCAGCGGGCGCGCTGGCCGCCAGAATATGCAGGCCATGCCGTGCGGCAAGTTCGGCGTGGAGCGCGTCCACACGGGGCAGCAGGTCCGATACGGTGCGCAGCGATCCGGCCAGATCACCCATCGTCGCCGGATCAAGCGAAGCCAGCTCCATCGCGCCATATTCGGGAAACACCGCCAGCGCCGCCCCTGCCCCGGCAGCTTCTTCAACCCAGCGGGTCAGCTTGGCGGCATAGGCATTCCAATCGGCCAGTCGGCCAATCGGATATTGCGCAGCGGCGACGGTAAAGCGCCTCACAACGCGCGCATCCAGTATTGCATCGGCTTGCCGCTCTCCTCGCTCTCGCCATGTTCCTGCCAATGGAACGTGCCCGTCAGTCCCGGCACCGGGGCATAGCCACGGCGGGTCCAGAAGGCATCGAGCGGGACATAGCCTTCTGGCCGAGCCGGATGATCGTCCGGACGGACGACCGCGCAAAAGCTGGCATGGCTCGCCCCCCAGGCCCGCGCCGCTGCTTCGCGGTGATCGAAGAAGGCGTGACCGATCCCCTTGCCGCGATATTCCGGCAGCAGGACGCTTTCCCCGAAATAAAAGACTTTCGCGCTGTCGATGCCGCAGCGTTCGAATGGTTCGCGGATGTAATCGTCCTGCGCGGCAAGCGGGCTTGCCGTGGCCGCGCCGACGATGCGCCCGCCATCCCGCGCGGCGACCAGCACCGCATCAAGCGAGGCGGTGAATTCGGCCAGATACTTGCGCTCGAAATCGGGGGACCCGTCGTAAAGGTACGGATAGGCGGCGAATACCGCGATCCGCAGTGCAGCCAGATCATCCAGCGCGGCCTGCAGTGCCGCTCCGGACAAGGGCGCAACCTGAATGGTCAACCGACCACCTGCGCGGTCCAGTCCGCCAGATTGTAGTAAACCGTCACGCGCGTGATCTTGCCCCCGGCCATGGTGAAGAAGGCGCCGGCCGGAAGGACATAGGTCTGCCCCCTGGCTTCGGGCAGGCCCTCATCGGTGGCGAGATATTCGCCGTGGACCGTGAATTCGGCCGCGCCGTTCGCGCCGTCCTCGCTGGCCATCAGGACGATGCCGTCGAGCCGCTCGCGATAGCAGCGCTCCATATGGGCCAGAAATTCGGCAAAGGCTGGCTTGCCGACCTGCCGCCCGCCCTGATTGATGTCGTGGATCACCCCGTCATCCAGGCAATCGAGCATCCCCTGCCAGTCACCTGCGTTGAAAGCGGCATAATAGCGGGTCAGCAGGGCAAGCGCGTCGATACGGTCCATCGGTCAACTCCTCTCTGCCGATCCTAGCGCCAAGCGCCCGCCCCCTCAATCGGCAAAGAAAAGGGGCGGCGCCACTGGCACCGCCCCCAATTCCTTGTCCGTTGCGAAAGTTCTTAGAACTTGCCGCGCAGGGTAACACCATAGGTGCGCGGTTCGCCTAGGAACTGGCCGAACAGCTGACGACCAGCGGGGTAGTTGTTGGCGTCGTTGAACGGCGCACTGCTGGCACCAGCCTGAGCCGGCGAGTTGAAAGCGACCTGAGCATAGTCCTTGTTGAACAGGTTCTGCACCCAGAATTCGAGTGCCCACTTCTGTTCGGGAGCACGCACGCCGAAGCGGGCGTTGACGATGCTGTAGCCGTCCTGCTCCTTCTGCGGGAACAGGTCCGAACCGGTGTTATAGTCGCTGGTGGTGCGGCTATCGACATAGACCAGGCCGGTATAACCGTCGCTGCCCAGATCCGGAGTCCACGAGAAGCTGGTCGTGATGACCATTTCCGGAGCGTTGGACATGGTGTTGCCCGGCAGCAGGCGGAGCGAAGCGTCAAGCGGGCCGCCGGTGTTGCTGCCAACCAGATCGCTACGGTACTTGGTCTTGGCGTAGGTCAGGCCAGCGCCAATGCGGACGTTGTCTGCCGGAGCCAGCGTGGTTTCGACTTCGACACCTTCCGAACGGACACCCCAGGTGATGTCGTTCTTGTTGCACGTACCGGTCGTGCTGGACGTGTCACGGTCAGCACCGTTCAAGCTGGTCTTGCAGCCGTTGATGTTCTCAACAGTGTAAACCGAACCGTTGAAGGTGTTCAGCTGGAAGCTGCTGAAGTCCGAACGGAACAGGGTCACGCCAAGGCTGAAAGGACCGGTCGCATACTTCGCACCGATTTCGTAGCTGTTCACCAGCTCCGGTTCGAACTGAAGGTTGTTCACGTAAGCTTGAGGACCACCAGCTCCGAATACCAGAGCAGGCGTCTTCAGGTCCGAACGATCGAGGTTGAAGCCACCCGCCTTGTAACCGCGCGAGTAGCTCACATAGGTCATCAGGTCGTCGATCGGACGGTAGGACAGGATCGCAGTGCCGGTCCATTCATCTTCACTACGGCTCGTGGCAATCGACTTACCGTTCAGCTCGGCAGTCGAGTTGCCCTGGCAACCCAAGCCAAGCACGCCTGCGGCCAGCGCCTTTGCGGTCGCATTAGTGCCCATGTCTGCAGCATAGAGCGACTGCTGCAGCGTGGTGCAGACCGTGTTGTTGTTAGCGAAGGTCGCGGTCATGTCCTTCTTGTCGTTGGTGTAACGAACACCAAGCGTCAGATCGAGCTTGTCGGTGATGTGGAAGATATTGTGGGTGAACAGGGCCCAGTTCTTCCCGTTCTGGCGATAGACGTCACCCAGCGAGCCATTGACGCCAGGGCTGCCGAGGGTCGACAGCGTCTGAAGCGCCTGACCGAGCTTGGTGCCTGCAACTACACCGGTCGCAGGGTTGTCAAAGGTTGCAGCCAGACCAGCGAGACCGCCAGCTGAGATGCACCCGGGGCTGGTGGGCGAATAGGCCGGAGCAAACGAAGCGGTACCCGACACAATACGGCAAGCAGCAAACTGGCCGTAGTCCTTGCCGAAGCGCAGGTTGTCAGCAACGACCAGACGTTCGTCCGAGTAGAAACCGCCAACGAGCCAGTCGATCTTGCCGTCAAAGGCTTCGCCCTGCAGGCGCAGTTCCTGCGTGAAGGTGTGGAACTGACGGTAGAGCTTGTCCGGCTCATCCGCGCGGTAGAGAATGTCGACAGTGCCGTAGTCGACATCGCCAGCCTGGCCCGCACGGTATTCACGATAAGCAGTGATCGAGGTCAGCGTGGCGCCGCCCAGATCCCACTTCACTTCACCCGAGAAACCGTAGTCCTTCACCTTGCCAGCATAGCTGCGGCCCGGAGTGACGGAGAGCGTACGATCATAACCCTGATTCAGTGCCGTAAGGTTCTGGCCAAGATCACGCAGCACATTGACGATGTTGTTGCCAAGATCGTTGATGCGCGCCGGGCTTGCCCCGGACTGCAGGATCGGGCTGGCAACGTTGTTCAGGTTGCCGATGTACGGATTGACGCTCTTGTCGACGTAGATCGCACCGCAGCAGCGCTCGTCACGCCAGGTGTAGTCACCGATCAGGCGGACCGTCACGTCGCTGTTCGGTTCCCACAGCAGCTGACCGCGCACGAAGAAGCGGTTGCGGTTGTTCACGTCGATGTTGTTCGCGGTGTCGGTCATGAAACCGTCGCGGCGGACATAGACGCCGTCCACGCGAGCAGCGAGCTGTTCGGTGATCGGGCCAGTGATCGAGCCGCCAACGCGAACCAGATCGTAGTTGCCATAGGTCGCTTCGCCCGAAGCGCCGAACTGGAACTGCGGCTTCTTGGAATAGATCGAGATCAGACCTGCCGACGAGTTGCGGCCGCCCAGCGTGCCCTGCGGGCCGCGCTGCACTTCGACGCGGTCGATTTCGCCCAGCTCGCTAAGGCCGATGCCCGAACGCGAGCGATAGACGCCGTCGATGAAGACCGGAACCGAGCTTTCCAGACCGGGGTTGTCACCCACGGTGCCGATGCCGCGGATACGAGCCGAACCATTGGATTCCGAACCGCTCGACGAAACGATCAGCGATGGAGCCAGCTGGTTGAGCTGACGAATGTCGTTGGCACCGCTGTTCGACAGGGCTTCGGCATTCACAGCCGAGATAGCCACCGGAACATCAGCCAGCGCCTGGGCGCGGCCCTGAGCCATAACGACGATTTCACCCGGATCCTGAACCTGCTCTTCAGCGGCGGTGTCCGTCGGTTCGGTCGACTGCGCCAGAGCCGGCGAGGCAGAAATCAAAGTGAGCGCGACGGCGGAAACGCCTACGCTCAAAAAAGCATTCTTTCGCATTGTTGTACTCCCTGTCCAAAACTTCGCACAACCCCCACTTGACCATTCAAGAAGACATTAAAGCGGGATCTGTCCTTGATCTGGGGCAATAACGTCACAGTTATTATTGTCAACGCGCCCCCTGAGGGCATTCGACGAAAGACATGTTTCACAAGGACAAACGGCGGGCTTGCAGTTCAACTGGAACCAAGTTTGTCAAAAGCTGATGCGCAAAAGACACAGCATGAAGCAAGATGCTGCGATACCCCCTAGGCAATTACCCTTGGTCGGCATGGCAAGCGACTTTCGACATCGCCAAGAACGGCAGGTTCATCGCCCACACTCTCGGCGCTTTCAATTTCGACGGGGCAAACCTGCCGGGCGAGAAGTAGCCCTCATCCGCCAGCTCCGATCAAGTCGGGGACGACGCAATTGAAAAAGGGCGGGGATCGCTCCCCGCCCTTTTCATTTCAGAGCAGCGCTGGCTTAGCCGAACAGCTTGGTCGCCGTTTCAGCGACGCGCTTGCCAAGGTAGCGAGCGCTTTCCAGTTCGGTTTCGCTCGGCTGGCGGCTGCCGTCGCCGTTGGCGATGGTAGTGACGCCATAGGGCGCACCGCCAACCAGCTCGTCATTGCGCATCTGGCCCTGGAAGCCATAGTCAAGACCAACGATGGTCATGCCAAAGTGCAGCAGGTTGGTGATGATCGAGAACAACGTGGTTTCCTGACCACCGTGCTGCGTGGCAGTCGAAGTGAAAGCCGCGCCGACCTTGCCATTCAGCGCACCGCGTGCCCACAGACCACCGGCCTGATCGAGGAACGCCGCCATTTGCGAGCTGATCCGGCCAAAGCGGGTGCCGGTGCCGACGATGATCGCATCATAGTTTTCCAGTTCGGCCACGGTCGCCACGGGGGCTGCCTGATCGAGCTTGAAATGTGCGCCCTTGGCCACGTCTTCCGGCACGGTTTCCGGAACGCGCTTCACGTCCACTTCGGCTCCGGTGGCGCGGGCGCCTTCGGCAATGGCATTGGCCATGGTTTCGAGGTGGCCATAGCTGGAATAGTAGAGGACCAGGACCTTGCTCATTTCAAATCTCCATCTGGGCGGCGGGTGCCGCAGAACTTGTATGGCCTAAATGGACGCTTCCACCCATTCTGTTCAGTGAGATAAAGCGGATCAAATTGTTCGGATAATCCGAACAGGATATTGCTCCCCGGTCCGCCCGTCCGCGCCTTGATTGCGCGCGCAGCAAATTTGGCGTAAAGGCGCGGGCGAGCGCCCCGGCCCCCGCGATTCCGCTGGAATTGCATCGGTCGGGGCTTACCGTTTCGCGCACATCCGCGTGACATAAGGAAGCATGCCATGTCCCGTCGCCGCCAGATCTATGAAGGCAAGGCCAAGATCCTCTACGAAGGTCCTGAACCCGGCACCATCATCCAGTATTTCAAGGACGATGCGACCGCCTTCAACGCCCAGAAAAAGGGCACGATCAACGGCAAGGGCGTGATCAACAATCGCATCAGCGAATATGTGTTCACCCGCCTGAACCACATCGGCATCCCGACCCATTTCATCAAGCGCCTGAACATGCGCGAACAGCTGGTGCGCCAGGTCGAAATCGTGCCGATCGAAGTGGTCGTCCGCAATGTCGCTGCCGGTTCGATTTCCAAGCGCCTTGGCATCCCCGAAGGTGAGCCGCTGCCGCACACCCTGATCGAATACTACTACAAGGACGATGCACTGGGCGATCCGATGATCGCTGAAGAGCATATCGCCTGCTTTGGCTGGGCATCGAATGAAGAGATGCAGGACATCTCGGCCATGGCGATCCGCGTCAACGATTTCATGTGCGGGATGTTCGCGGCGATCAACATTCGTCTGGTCGATTTCAAGCTGGAATTCGGTCGTCTGTGGGACGGCGATTACAGCCGCATCATCCTGGCCGACGAAATCAGCCCCGACGGCTGCCGTCTGTGGGACATGGTCACCGGTGAAAAGCTCGACAAGGACCGTTTCCGCCGCGATCTGGGCGGTGAGGAAGAGGCCTATCAGGAAGTGGCACGCCGCCTTGGCCTGCTCGATTCCGACAACGGCCCGAGCGAAGTCTTCGACCTTTCGGCACACCGCAAGCTGCGCGGCAAGTAAGCGCGGGGCCTGAGCCCTGTTCGTCGTCCCCGGCTTGACCGGGGACCACTTTCCTGCGCCCACTAGTTCGCCTCAGCGCGATACCTGGCGTATCGCTTGATGCCCTGGGTCCCGGCCTGCGCCGGGATGACAATAAATTTTACGTGATCCCGGCGTTTACGTGATCCCGGCGCAGGCCGGGACCCAATCGGGCAAGAACGCTTTCGCGGGGATGACGGGAGAGCGGCAACACCGGGCTTCATCCGGAGTGCGGCCCACGGGCCCTCTTGCCCCGCTTCCCGCAATCCTCCACCAATGCGGCCATGAAAAACCGCAAACTGCTGTTCATCCTCTCGATTTCTGCCCTTTCCCTTGCCGCCTGCGCTCCTCAGGCCAGGACAGTTGCCAGCACCGCCGCTCCGCCTCCCGCGCCGGATTGGGCATTTGAGAAAAGCGACGTTCCGGTTGATCCCGGCTACCGCTTTGGCCGCCTGCCCAATGGCATGCGCTATGTGATCCGCCAGAACGCCACGCCCAAGGGCACCGCGCTGGTGCGGATGCAGATCGACGCCGGTTCGCTGGATGAAAGCGACACCGAACGCGGCTATGCCCACTATGTCGAGCACATGGCCTTCAACGGCTCGACCAACGTGCCGGAAGGCGAAATGGTCAAGCTGCTGGAACGGCATGGCCTCGCCTTTGGCGCGGATACCAATGCCTCGACCGGGTTCGAGCGCACGACTTATATGCTGGACCTGCCGCGCAACGATACGGAACTGCTGGATATCGCGCTGATGCTGATGCGCGAAACGGCCAGCGAACTGACCTTTAGCCCCGCCGCCGTGGACCGCGAACGCGGCGTCATTCTGGCGGAGATGCGCGACCGTAATACCTATGCCCTGCGCAATGTGCAGGATCAGCTGAACTTTGCCTTCCCCGGCTCCAGGGTGGCAGAGCGCCTGCCGATTGGCACGGCGCAGTCCCTCGACGCAGCGACGGCGGAGGGGCTGAAAGCCTTCTGGCAGCGCGAATATGTGCCTGATCACACCACGCTTTACGTCATCGGCGATTTCGACGCGGCGCTGGTTGAGCAGAAGATTCAGGCCCGCTTTGGCGACTGGCGCAAGACTGAAGCCGAGCCGATGCCCAAGGCTGGCCCGATTGCGATCGAGGCAAAGAACCAGGCCGATATCTACATCGACCCGGCCCTGTCCGAACGAGTCACGATCAGCCGCAGAGGCGTCTGGCTGGACGAACCGGACACCTTGGCCCAGCGCGAGGAAAACCTGCTGCGCCAGATCGGCTATGCCATCATCAACCGCCGCCTGCTGAGCCGCACCCGCGAAGCCAATGCCCCGTTCCGCAATGCCAGCTTTGGCACCGGCGACGTGTTCAAGGAGGCGCGCAGCACCGAACTCGGGATCGACTCCGTCGATGGCAAATGGCGCCGCGCGATGATCGAAGCGGTGATCGAATACCGCCGCGCCATGACCTTTGGCTTCACCGCCGATGAAGTGGCCGAGCAAATCGCCATTATCCGCACTGCCAATGCCAATGCCGCGAAAGGCGAAGCGACCCGCAGCCATGCGCAATTGCTGGGCGCAGTGCAGGCGCTGGTGATGAACGACATTGTGCCGGACACGCCGACCAATTCGCTCAACCGCCTGGAAGCCTACGTCCCCAAGATCACGCCAGAGGCCGTGCTGGCCGCGCTGGAGCGTGAGGCCGTTCCGCTGGAATCGCCGCTGATCCGCTTTCAGGGCCGCACTCCGCCCGCCGACAGTGAAAAGGGCCTGATGTCCGCCTGGGCCGAGGCCATGGCTGCTCCGGTCCGTCCGCTGGAGCGCAAGGCCGCAGCCAGCTTTGGCTATGCCGATTTTGGTCCTGCAGGACAGGTGATCAGCGATAGCGTTGAGCCGAAGCTGGGCATCCGCACCCTGCGCTTTGCCAATGGCGTGCGGCTCAATCTGAAGAAGACCGATCTCAAACAGGATCAGGTGTTGGTGCAGGTCTCGGTCGATGGCGGCGATATGCTGGCAACCAGGGATCAACCACTGGCCACGCGCATGGTCTCGGTCCTGGCCCAGGGCGGCCTTGGCAAACATTCCAAGGACGAACTGGATACCATGCTGGCGGGCCGCACTGTCTCTGCCAATTACGGATCGACCGACGAAACCTTTGTCCTGCTGACCGGCACCACGCCGCGCGATCTGGAACTGCAATTGCAGCTGGCCGCCGCGCAGATCACCGATCCCGGCTATCGCAAGGAAGGGCAGACCCTGTTCCTGCAGTCGATCAACAACCTGTTCGCCAGCCTGCGTGCCACGCCCGGCTCGGCGCTCTCGGCAGACATGGGTGCAATCCTGTCTGACAATGATCCGCGTTTCAGCCTCGGCAAGGTGGATGACTACCGCAAACTCAATTTCGAAGGGCTGCGCGCCGCTATTACCGACCGCCTGAGCAACGGTGCCATCGAAATCGGCGTGGTCGGCGACATTGATGAAGCCGCCACAATTGCCATGGTCGCCCGCACCTTTGGCGCCCTGCCCCCGCGTGAGCCGGACTTCCGCCCCTATGCCGAACGGCGCGACCGGCCCTTCACGGCGGAGCGCAAACGCCATGTCCTGCGCCATACAGGGGCAAAGGATCAGGCGCTTGCCACTTTCGTCTGGCCGACCCGCGATGGCGAGGATCAGACTGCGGCGCTGCAATTGCAGCTGCTGGAGCGGGTGATGCGGATCGAGATTACCGAAACCCTGCGTGAAAAGCTGGGCAAGGCCTATTCGCCCGGTGCCAGCAGCAGCACTTCGCGCAGCTGGCGCAATTTCGGCACATTCTCGGTCACGGCATCTGTCGATGTGAAGGAACTGAACGCAACCCGCGCCGCGATCCTTGAAACCGTTGCGGCGCTGCGCGATGCGCCAGTCAGCGAGGACGTGCTGCTGCGGGCGCGCGAACCGGTGCTGGAAGGGATCGACAATTCCCTCAAGACCAATGCCGGCTGGCTGACCTATGTCGACCGTGCCCAGACCGAACCGGACCGGATTGAACGCTACCTGCGAGCAAAGGAATTGCTCAAGGCCATCACACCGGCCCAGCTTCAGGCGCTGGCACGCCAGTACCTGGCGGCTGATGGCGCAGTGGAATTGAACGTCCTGCCCGAAGGGATCGACGATCCCGTGGCCACCGTTCCGCCCACTCCCTGAACCGCAAGAAAAAAGGGCGAGGTGCTTGAAGCACCCCGCCCTAGTTCAGGGAGGAACTGTGAAATCAGGACTTAGAATGCAACCGTTGCTTCGACACCGAAGGTGCGCGGAGCGTTGAAGTTGGCATAGTCACCAACCACGGTGCGGTAGTTACCGTCGATCGGAACGCGGTTGGCGTTCGAACGGCGATAGATGTGGGCTTCGTTGAACAGGTTGCGCGCCCAGACTGAAACGGTCAGCGACTGGCCGTTGTCGTTCATCGGGATATCGGCAACCGAGACGCGAGCATTGACCAGCACGCTGCTGTCAACCTTCACCGGCTCGTTATCGAAGGTGTAGTGACGATCCGAGTAGTTGGCATCGACGTGGAACTTCAGTGCCATGTCGCTGGTGGTGCTCAGCGGCAGGTTCCAGTCCAGGTTACCCGACAGCGCGTGCGGCGGGGTGTAAACCAGGAACAGCGGCTGCAGCGGGTTGCCTGCGACCAGCGGGTTCGGGGTCGGCGGAACCTTCCAGTAGGTGTATGCGTAGGACACGCCCATGGTCAGGTTGTCGGTCGGACGGACGGTCAGGTCAGCTTCGATCCCGCGGATCTTGGTCACGCCAGCAGCGTTAACCGTTTCCAGGGTGTGGCGGACGTTCTCTTTCCCGTTGAGCAGCTCAATCTGATAGAAGTCGAAGTCGAACTGGCTGTCAAACCGATCCATGACGTAGCCGACCAGGTTGAAGCGGACGCGGCGATCGAAGAATTCGGTCTTCGCACCAACTTCGTACGACTTCACGCTTTCCGGCTTGAAGGTCGCGAACTTGATCGAGCGCGAGCTGGCACCGCCAGCGCGGTAGCCGGTCGAGTACTTGGCATAGAGGTTGACGTTATCGGTCGCCTGCCAGGCCAGGATCGCCAGCGGATCGAAGCGGTCATACTTGAACTTGAAGGGGAAGCTGGTGGCCTTGTTGCTGACCTTGTAAAGATCGCCTTCCTTCTGGTCGTGGGTGAAACGACCGCCCAGGGTAAGCTTCAGTGCGTCGGTTGCGTTCCAGGTCGCCTGACCGAAAGCGGCATAGCTCTTGGATTCGGCGAAGCTGGCGCGCGAGATCGACAGGGCCGAACGCTGCCAGGTCATGGCGTCGTTGATGGTGTAGCCGGTCCCGGTCGAGTTCCACTTGTTGGTGCTCGGCGTGGCGGCTTCTTCTTCAGCGCGCTCGTTGAAGTAGTAGAGGCCAGCAACGTAGTCGACGCTGCCGATCGTGCCGACGGCCTGCAGTTCCTGGCTGAACTGGCGAGCATTCAGGAACGAGAGCGAGTAGCGGCTGAAGCTGTCGCTCGGCAGGAACGACGGGCTGCGGTGCGCACCGCCCGAGTTGTCCCACTGTTCGGAGTCAACCGTGCGCCATGCGGTGAGCGAGCGCAGTTCGACTTCGTCAGCCACCTTCCAGCGCAGGTTGCCGGAGAAGCCCTGGGTCTTACCAATGCTGACCTGCTGCGGCACGCCGACATCGGCAGTATCCATACGCTCGGAGCCATAGACTACGAGGCCCGGCAGCGGTGCTATCTTGCCGGTGGGCAGCTTGTTGCCATTGGCCTGGATTTCAGCCAGCGTGGCGACCGGGTAGTTGTCCGGGTTGAAGTTCAGCAGCTGGCTGTAGAACGGGGTGTTCTCGTCGCGGCTCTTGTCGAAAGCAAAGTCAGCCGTGAAGTTGTCGGTCGGCTTCCAGCGGGTGGCAATGCGGCCGCCATAGCGGTGGTACTGGTTCCAGCCAGCCTGACCTTCCAGCGGGTTCTTTACGGTCGGGTCCTGGTGGCTGATAACGCCATCCACCTTGAACGAGAAACCGGCCACTTCCGGCAGGTTCAGGTGCAGACCGGCAGTGTAGCTGCCGAAATTGCCGACGCCAGCATTCAGCTTGCCGCCGAATTCACCGGTCGGGGCCTTGCTGATCAGGTTGACCGCGCCGCCTTCGGTGTTGCGGCCGAACAGGGTGCCCTGCGGACCCTTGAGAACTTCAATCCGCTCGACTTCGAACAGGTTAGCGTTGAGGCCATGCTGACGGGCGAGATAGATGCCGTCGATGTAAACGCCGACGCCCGGTTCGCGAGCCGGCTGGTTCGCGTCACCCGGAACGATGCCGCGGATACCGACGGTCAGCGCGGTCTGGCGCGATTCGTAGGTTGCAACGCGCAGCGAAGGGATCGAACCGTCGCCCAGGTCGAGCAGGCTCTGAACGTGGCGCTTCTTGATGTCTTCGTCACCCATGACCGCAATCGCGATCGGGGTCTGCTGAAGATTGGTTTCGCGCTTGGTGGCGGTAACAACAATGTCGACAAGGCCGGAATCGCTCTGGGCGTCAGCAGCTTCGGCCGGGGCGTCTGCAGCCGGTTCGACTGCGGCCATCGCGGGCGCTGCAACGAGCACCGCGGCAAGCGCGGCAGCGGAAACAGAAAGCCTGTTGGTAAGGCGGTTCATTTCTAAAGTCCCTCATCGGTTGTTGTCAGACCGCGGTCCCATGTCAGCGAATCGCTTGGCGCGTTCTTCCGCTGCGGTGCCGTAGCCGAGTGCCCCGCTAGGCCCTCTGCATTGCAGGACAGCGACGTTTTGAAGACAGTGGAGAGACTCTTTGATGACAGTACCGTGACAGTCAGAATGTGACGAAGCGGCGTCACAAAACGGTCATGTCTCGCGGGCAGAAAGGCCGCGGGGAAAATTTGCCATGCTTATGACCAACGCGACCACCACCCTCCTTGTTACCTCACCCGACCCGGCACTGATGCATGGCATCAGTGCGAAGCGGCCGGACCTGAAAATGATGCCGCTTGGCCCACGGATCAGCAGCGACCTGAAGATCGAGGGCACGCCGTTATGCTTTGTTGACTGGCTCTTGCCGGAAACGTCCGGCCTCGAACTGGTCCGCCGTCTGCGCGAGGCGCGCCCGACCCGCGCCGCCCATATCACCATGGTGCTGGACAGCGACGACAGCGACGATCGCCGCCGCGCGTTGAAGGCCGGTGCTGACGATTACATGATCGGTCCGCTCGATGCGGCTACCCTGCTTGACCGGCTGGCCTTTTATGAAATCGGCGATGCCGCCCCCGCTCCGGCCCGTTCAAGGCTGACCAACGGCGAACTGGTTGTGGACCTTGCCGCACACCAGGCGCGCTGGCGTGGCAATGCCGTGGCTCTGCGGCCCAACGAATTCCGTTTGCTCGCCCATTTCATGGAACATCCCGACCAGGTGTTCAGCCGCACGGCCCTGATCGAACGGCTGGGCAAGGACGATGAAGCGATTGACGAACGCACCGTCGATGTCTGGGTTGGCCGTCTCCGCCGCTCGCTGGCAGCCCACGGCGCACCCGATCCGCTGCGCACCGTCCGGGCGATGGGCTATGTCATGGACAGCCAGTCTGCCTAGGGCCGCAGGCGCAAAAACCGCGCTGATTGTTGATCCAACCGGGATGCACGCTTGCCCCAGCGGCCAAGCGGCGGCATAGGCCGCTCATTCCGAATCCCCAGCGAAAGGCCCGGCAAATGAAGGTCCGTGTATTCGTCTCTCTCAAGAACGGCGTGCTCGACCCCCAGGGCCGCGCGATCCACCATGCTATCGAAGGCCTGGGCATCCACGGTGTGAACGATGTTCGCGCTGGCAAGATGATCGAACTGGACGTCGATGACACCGTCACGGACGAGCAGCTGGAAACCATGTGCCGCCAGCTGCTGGCCAACATGGTCATCGAAAACTACCGCATCGAAAGGCTGGCGGCGTGACCTTCCGCAGCGCTGTCATCACCTTCCCGGGCTCCAACTGTGACCGGGACATGGCCGACGCGCTGGAAAAGGTGTCGGGCACCGGACCGCACCGGGTCTGGCACGGCGATGCCGATCTGCCGCAGAACCTGGACTTCATCGCTCTGCCGGGCGGTTTCTCTTATGGCGACTACCTGCGTTCAGGTGCCATGGCCGCGCGCAGCCCGATCATGCAGTCGGTGATCGCCGCTGCCAATCGCGGCGTGCCGGTGCTGGGCGTCTGCAACGGCTTTCAGGTACTGACTGAAAGCGGGCTGCTGCCGGGCGCATTGCTACGCAATGCCGGCATGAACTTTGTCTGCCGCGATGTCGCCCTGACGGTTGAAAACACGCAGAGCCTGTTCACCGGCGGCTATGATGCCGGCCAGACGATCCTCATTCCGGTGGCCCATCACGATGGCAACTACTTTGCCGATGCCGAGACGCTTGACCGGCTGGAAGGCGAAGGCCGTGTGGCTTTCCGCTATGCCGAGGAAGTGAACGGATCGGCGCGGCAGATCGCCGGCGTGCTGAATGCAGCGGGCAACGTGCTGGGCATGATGCCCCACCCTGAACGCATGATCGAAGCAGAACAGGGCGGCACCGACGGGCGCGCCCTCTTCGAAAACGCAATCAAGGCGCTCGCTTCGGCTTAACCCGCGCTGGCGCGGAGCAGCGCTCCACCGAACAGGCCGGTTGCCTCGTGCGCCGGCATCGGGCGGCCATAGTAGAAGCCCTGGATCTTGCGGCAGCCGAGCTGGCGGATCAGATTAAGCTCGTGCTCGGTCTCCACGCCTTCTGCCGTGGTCGACATTTCCAGGCTTTCGGCCATGGCGACGACCGCGCGGATGATTGCCAGACTTTCGACATTGCCCTTGGCCGCGCCCTGCACGAACGAGCGGTCGACCTTGATCGTCGAGAAACGCAGGTTGCGGATATAGGCGAGCGAGGAATAGCCGGTCCCGAAATCATCCAGCGCAATCCCGCAGCCCAGCGCCATGATCTGCTCCAGCGCAGCGCGCGCGGTTTCAGCATCGCGGACGAAGATCGATTCGGTGACTTCGATTTCCAGCCGCTGCGGCGGCAGGCCGCTTGAGCTGAGCGCACCGACCACGCTGGCGATGAAACCACGGTCGAGCAGCTGTTCGCCCGAAACGTTCACCGCAACCTTCACGCCATTGGGCCACTTGACCGCCTCACGGCAGGCTTCGCGCAGCACCCATTCGCCAATCGGCACGATCAGGCGGGTGTCCTCTGCCAGCGGAATGAACTTGGCCGGGCTTACCATGCCATGTTCCTCGCTATTCCAGCGCAGCAGGGCTTCAAAGCTGACAATGGACTCGTCCCTGGCATCAACTACCGGCTGGTAATTGAGCAGCAGCTCGCCCTTCTCCAGCGCGCGGCGCAGCGAGAACTCCAGCTTGCGCCGTTCTTCCGCTTCCTGGTGCAGCGAGGGTTCGTAACCGTGATGGGCGCCGCCGCCTTCTTCTTTCGAGCGATAGAGCGCGAGGTCGGCATTGCGCATCAACGTTTCGACGGTCGACCCATCGCGCGGCCCGATCGCAGAACCGACCGAGGCACCGATATAGAGCGTGTGATGATCGACCTCGTAAGGGCGCGACAGCAGTTCAATGGCCGATTCGGCGACGCGGCTGACGCGGTTGGGATCAGTCGCATCGCGAATCACGACAGCGAATTCATCTCCGCCCAGCCGTCCGACCAGTTCATTGTCGGTCATGATCGACTTGAGCCGGTCCGATACGCGGGCCAGCAGCTGATCGCCCACCAGATGCCCGAGGGTATCATTGACCGCCTTGAACCGATCAAGGTCGATCATCAGAAAGGCACAGCGAGTGCGCCACTGATCGGCATAGCGCATGGCTTCGCCAAGCGCCTCGGTCACCATCATACGATTCGGCAGGCCGGTCAGCGTATCATAGCGCGCCATGTGGGCGATCTTGTCGCTCGATTCGCGCTGCTCGGTCACGTCCGAACCGACCCCCCGGAACCCGTCGAAATTCCCGTTCTCGTCCAGCTTCGAAGTGCCGGACAGCTCCCACCAGCGTTGCTGGCCGTTGATCGCGACCCGCACCAGCAGGTTGGAAAAGCTTTCGCGGCGCTTGAGCCGTTCGGCCAGGTCATGCAGGCTGGAAGGGAACTGGCCCGTCTCCCACGCCTCACCCGCGATCAGCTGAATGAACGGCTTACCCTCGATCTCGTGGGGCGACATGCCCAGGGCAAAGGCAAAGCGCGGGCTGGCGGAACGGACCCGGCGCGAGGGATCGATCTGCCACAGCCAGTCCGCTTCGCCTTCTTCAAACTCGCGCAGCAGCATCGAAACGACTTCGCTCTTTTCCGCCATCGCGGATTCAGCGATTCGGGCCGTAAGGAAGAAGCGGGCGTTACCAATAGCGCCGAAGCCGACGACAAACAGGAACACGACCGACAGCACTGCCATTTCGGCGCTGCCGGAAAAGATGAAACTGCCGAGAGCCGCGACACCGACCACCCCGGAAAACAGCAAGTTGCCCAGTGGAACCGCTGGCAGCAAGACAGCCGAAGCGGTCATCAGCATGGCGCAGACCGCCCACAGTTCCAGATGCTGCGCAGCGGAGCCATAAGGCACGAAAGCTGCCAGCGGGACTGCCCAGATCAGGGCATTGGCCAGCGAACTAAGCGCCTGGCGCTTTACTTCATCGCGCGAAATGCGGCGACGGTCGGCATCGGCCAGCGTCTTGTCGATCCGCGCGCCATGAAACAGGCTGAACGCCAGAGCCAACAGCCAGCCAGCAAGGGCGGCGGGATGGACTGTCTGGTAGCAAAGCTGCAACACGGCCAGAGCCGCAATGCCATGGGCCACGCTCCGCGCCGCAGTGGCGCGGGTCAGGCTGGAATACTGCAAACCGCGCATTCGGGTCCAGTCACCCTCGTCGGGTTCATTCAGACCCAATACTGCCATGACCGGCAGATTTTTGGGCAATACGGCAGGAGTGTTGTCTGACTTGTTCACAGCAGCGTCATTAACGCCGAATTCGTTATCACGGCGTAAAGGTTACGTGTTTTAACCGTGGCTTGCAGATATTCCTTTGGAACTAATCCAGTTTGGCGCGGGCCTGTTCCCAGTTGCGGCCATTAAATGCTTGAACAACTGGCTCCACCCCATGATCGGGATCCAGGCACCGAAAGTGGACACTCCACGCCTCTGGATGAGAGCGCGGCTGGTAAAAGCTTTTGATTCCGCAGGTGCGGCAAAACAGATGCTCCGCCGCACCGGTGCCAAAGCGGTAAGAGGTCAGGCTATCCGCACCTCTGAGCAATTCGAAATCGCCATGCGGCACGATCAGGTGCAAAAACCCCGTCTTGCTGCAGATCGAGCAATTGCAGTCGAGCACTTCGAGTGGCGGCTGGACCGCAATCGCAAAGCGCACCGCGCCGCAATGGCAGCCGCCTTCCAGCTTCATTCCACCGTCACCGATTTGGCCAGGTTCCGCGGCTGGTCCACATCCGTGCCCTTCACGCAGGCGACGTGATAGGCCAGCAGTTGCACCGGAATGGCATAGATCAGCGGCGCGATCAGCGGGTGGACCTTGGGCATTTCGATCGTCGCCATGCAGCCCTCGCCCGCTTCGTCCAGCCCTTCGCGGTCGCTGATCAGCACGATCTTGCCGCCGCGCGCGCGCACTTCCTGCATGTTGCTGACAGTCTTCTCGAACAGCGGCCCGCTGGGGGCCAGCACGATCACCGGCACCGCCTCGTCGATCAGGGCAATCGGGCCGTGCTTCATTTCGCCCGAGGCATAACCTTCGGCATGGATATAGCTGATTTCCTTGAGCTTCAGCGCCCCTTCCAGCGCCAGCGGATAGTCCTGCCCGCGCCCGAGGTAGAGCACGTCGCGCGCCGGGGCGACGAGGTGCGCCATTTCCGCAATCTCGTCGTCATGGGCCAGCGCGGCATTCAGGCTGGCGGGAGTTTCGAGCAAGTGCTTGACCACCTCGGCCTCCTCGGCCCGGTCCATCCGCCCGCGCTTGACCGCCATGTTGGCGGCGAAGGCCGCCAGCACGGCAAGCTGGCAGGTGAACGCCTTGGTGCTGGCCACGCCGATTTCCGGCCCGGCGTGGGTCGGCAGCAAGAGATCGGCCTCGCGCGCCATCGAGCTGGTCGGGACGTTGACCACCACCGCGATGGTCTGCCCCGCCGCCTGGCAGTGGCGCAGCGCCGCCAGCGTATCGGCGGTTTCGCCGCTCTGCGAGATGAACAGCGCCAGCCCGCCCGGCTCCAGCACGGGGTCGCGGTAGCGGAACTCGCTCGCCACATCGATGTCCACCGGCAGGCGGGCAAACTGTTCCAGCCAGTACTTGGCGACCATTCCGGCATAGAAACTGGTGCCGCAGGCGACGATGGTGACGCGGTTGATCTGCGACAGGTCGAAATCGAACTGCGGCAGCGCGACCGTCTGGTCGACCTGGCGGATATAGCTGCGCAGGGTCTGAGCGACCACGGTCGGCTGCTCGAAGATCTCCTTCTGCATGAAGTGGCGGTAATTGCCCTTCTCGATCTCGACCGCAGAGGCACCAGAACTGGTGATCTCACGGGTGACGGGATTGTTGTCCTTGTCGAATACCTGCGCCCCGTCGCGGGTGACGATCACCCAGTCGCCCTCGTCCAGGTAGGAAATCTTTTGGGTCAGCGGTGCAAGGGCCAAGGCGTCAGAGCCAAGGTAGGTCTCCCCGTCCCCATAACCGACCACCAGTGGCGAGCCGAGCCGCGCACCGATCAGCATGTCGGGATGGCTGCGGAACGCGATGGCGAGCGCGAATGCACCGCGTAACTGCGGCAGGACCTGCTTCACCGCCTCAGCCGGCTCAGCGCCGCGCTCTACCAGTTCGGAGACAAGATGGGCGACCACCTCGGTATCGGTATCGCTTTCAAAAACCCGCCCACGCGCGGTCAGCATTTCCTTCAATTGCTTGAAGTTCTCGATAATCCCGTTGTGGACCAGCGCCAGTTGCCCGGTGGCATGGGGGTGAGCATTGGCCGCAGTCGGCGCGCCATGGGTGGCCCAGCGGGTGTGGGCAATGCCGGTCGTGCCTGGGGCCGGATCGCGGGCGAGTTCGTGTACCAGATTGACCAGCTTGCCCGGCGCGCGGCGGCGGATCAGTTGGCCATCATGGACCGTGCAGACCCCGGCGCTGTCATAGCCGCGATATTCCATCCGGCGCAGGCCATCGACCAGCCGGTCCGCGACCGCATCCTTGCCGACGATGCCGATGATTCCGCACATGGGTAATTGCTTTCGTTAGAGTGGTAAGAGGAAGACAACCGGGCCTGCCAGCCTCAGCCTTTCTTCTCTGCCTTCTTCTTTTTCATGGCATCGTGGAAGCGGTCCGCCCAGCCCGGTTTGACGAGTTGTTCACCGCGTACAATGCGCAGTTCGCCCGCCGCGACATCGCGCGTCACCGCACTACCCGCGCCGACAATGGCATCGGCACCGATCTTGACCGGCGCGACCAGCGACGAATTCGAGCCGATGAAGGCGCGTTCGCCAATGATCGTCTTGTACTTGAAGTAGCCATCGTAATTGCAGGTAATCGTGCCTGCGCCGATGTTCGCACCAGCCCCGACCTGGGCATCGCCGATATAGGACAGGTGATTGGCCTTCGCCCCCTTGCCCATCGTCGCCTTCTTCACTTCGACGAAATTGCCGATCTTGGCCTTTTCCTCAAGCACGGTGCCGGGCCGCAGCCGCGCAAAGGGGCCGACTTCGACGCCAGTTTCAAGGCTGGCTCCTTCGATATGGCAATTGGCGCGGATCTTTACACCGTCAGCCACGATTACGCCGGGTCCGAAGAATACGTTGGGTTCGATCAACACGTCACGGCCCAGCCTGGTATCCCAGGCGAACCACACGGTTTCCGGCGCGATCAGGCTGGCGCCATCGTCCATCGCCTGCTTGCGGCGGCGCTGCTGCCAGCGCGCTTCGGCTTCGGCCAGTTCGGCGCGGGTGTTGACCCCCATGACTTCGGCTTCGTCGGTTTCAACCACGACCACCCGCGCACCTTCGGCAATCGCATTGGTTGCGACATCGGGCAGGTAATATTCGCCAGCGGCATTATCGTTGCCGACTGCATCGAGCAGCCGCCACATGTCATCACTATGCGCCACGATCACCCCGGAATTGCACAGGTTGACTGCCCGTTCTTCAGCCGAGGCATCCTTGTGCTCGACCATCTTGCGCACCGTGCCATCAGCATCGGCAATGATCCGGCCATAGGCAGCCGTATCCGCCGGACGGAAGCCCAGTACGGCAACCTTGGCTCCGCCGCTCAGCGAACTGCACAGCCGCTGCACGGTGGCGGCGGAAAGGAACGGCACGTCGCCAAAGCAGACCAGCACCAGTCCGGTAAAATCGGCGAGCGCCTGCTTGGCCATCAGGGCGGCATGGGCCGTGCCAAGCTGCGGTTCCTGCACCACCACTTCGGCGCCGCTATCGGCCAGGGCAGCTTCGATCTGTTCGCGCCGATCACCTGCAACGATCACTTGCCGGTCAATCCCGACCTCACCCAGGCTGCCCAGCAGGTGGAGCAGCATCGGGTGGCCCGCAATCGGATGCAGAACCTTGTGCAGGTCGCTTTTCATGCGGGTTCCCTTGCCAGCGGCAAGGACAATGACGGCCAATGGAGTATCGCTAGCGCTCATGCCCGTCGACATGCCACCAAATGATTGCGGATTCCAGCGGCCTGAGCCATTGGCCCACTGATGACTGCACACCGCTTTGCCATTGTCGGCTTCGACCTTGACGGAACCCTGCTCGACACTGCGGGCGACCTTGCTGTGGCGCTGAACCATGCGCTGGGTACGATTGGCCGCGCCCCGGTGCCGGAAGCGGAAGTGCGTAACCTGATCGGCGGCGGTTCGGCCCTGATGCTGCGCCGTGCCCTGGCCTTGACCGGCGGCGACGAGGGGCTGGATTTCGAAGCCCTGCGCCAGGTCCTGATCGCGCACTATGGCGATAATATTGCCCATCACACGGCGCTCTATCCCGGGGCAGCGGAAATGCTCGACAGCCTGGCAGCGCAGGGCACGCAGATTGCGGTTGTCACCAACAAGCCAGAGCCGCTGGCGGTCAAGCTGTTCGACGCGCTGGGGCTTTCCCCGCGCTTTGCCACAGTGATCGGCGGCGGACGCTATCCGCTGAAACCCGCGCCTGATGCGCTGCACGCCATGGTCGAACAATGCGGTGGCGGCGCGGCGGCCTTCGTGGGGGATACCACGTTTGATACCCGCGCGGCGCGGGCGGCCGGCCTCCCCTCGGTCGCGGTCAGCTTCGGCTTTTGCGACGCCCCTCCGCATCAGTTGGAGGCCGACGCGGTGATCGACCATTTCGATCAGCTGATTCCCGCACTTTCCGGCCTCTGACAGCCCGATTCGCGGCGCAAACCGCGCGGTTGCGCGGATTCTACCATGGTTTTACGCTAGGGAACGGCAGTGCTGCATTGCGGCATATTGCAAGGTGCCCGCCGCCATGCCATGCCGCCCGCGCTTCCCCTAGGGATCAACCAATTCAAGTGGAGAGAACCCGATGACCATTTCGTTCAAGGATCGCGTTGCAATCGTCACTGGCGCCGGTGGTGGCCTGGGCCGCGCCTATGCGCTCGAACTCGCCAAGCGCGGGGCCAAGGTTGTCGTGAACGACCTGGGCGGCAGCCGCGACGGCACCGGCCACTCCGACGCCGCGCTGAAAGTGGTTGAGGAAATCAAGGCCGCTGGCGGCGAAGCCATGTCGAACGGCGGTTCGGTCACCGAATACGAACAGATGGTGGAAATGGTTGCCAAGGCGAAGGAAGCCTGGGGCGGCGTCCACATCCTGATCAACAACGCCGGCATCCTGCGCGACAAGAGCTTCGCCAAGATGACCATGGAAGACTGGAAGCTGGTGCTCGACGTCCACATGAACGGCAGCGCCAACTGCACCAAGGCGGTGTGGGACCTGATGCGCGAACAGGCCTATGGCCGCATCCTGATGACTGCCAGCAGCACCGGCCTGTTCGGCAACTTCGGCCAGGCCAACTATGGCGCGGCCAAGCTGGGCCTGGCCGGCCTGACCAAGACCCTCCACCTTGAAGGGGCGAAGTACAACATCCGCGTCAACACCCTGGCCCCGGTCGCCGGCACCCGCATGACCGAGGACCTGGGCATGCCCGACGCGCTGTTCAACGCGCTGAAGCCCGAAAACGTCGCGCCGATGGCGCTCTACCTCGTCAGCGAGGACGCGCCGACCAACATGATCTGCGGCGCGGGCGCGGGCGCATACCACGCGGCCTATGTCACCCTGACCCCGGGCATCGCCCTGCCGGCCGATGAACGCACCCCCGAAGGGATCGCGGCGCACTGGGCCGAAATCATCGACCGCACCGGCGAAATCGTCCCCCAGTCGGGCGGCGAACAGAGCCAGGTCGTGATGGCCGCGCTGAACAAGCTGGGCGCTGCTGGCTAAGCCTGCGCTTCGCAATCCGCAAAAAACAACCGGGACCGCCGCGCCACTGGCTCGGCGGTCCCGTTCTATTTGGGGGGCAGACAAGTGCGCCATTTCCCGCGCCCCCGGAAATGCCCCTAACCATGCCTCAACCTTGTTTCAGTCGCCCCTGCGCCAGATGGCAGTCCTAGATTGAGACAGGGAAGCAGGAGCGATGCTCAAGCGAATTGATCCTTCACAGGCTGAACTGGGAATGTTCATCTACAAGCTGGAGGGGCCGTGGCTTAAGCATCCTTTCTGGAAGACCAAGTTTGTCATCGACGATCCCTATATTCTGGCAGACCTGCGCGACTCCGAAATCGAAGCGGTCGTGATCGACATCTCGCGTGGCCGTGACATCAGCCCCGGACCGCCGCCCGTGCCCGCTCCGGCAGCACCCTCGCCAGCGATCCGTCCCCGGTTGCAGACCCCGATTGCGCGCCCGGCACCGGAACCGGCAGCCTTCAACTTTCGCTCGATCCGCCCCCAGACGACCGCCCGCGAATTCGGCCATGCAGCCAATGTTGCCGAGCGCGGGCGCAAGGTCGTGAGCCAGGTCTTTCTGGAGGCGCGACTGGGCAAGTCGATCAAGGCCAAGTCAGTCGAGCCGGTGATCGAGGATATCTTCGCCTCTGTGCAGCGCAATCCCTATGCCTTCAACGGCCTGATGCGCTGCAAGCAGGAGGCGGAAGACGTCTATCGCCACGCTCTGGCCTGTTCGGCCCTGATGATCTCGCTTGCCCGGCAATTGCGCATGAGCCCGACCGAAATCCGCGAGGCGGGACTGGCCGGGCTGCTGTTCGATGTCGGGATCAGCCAACTGCCGATTGAAATTTCGCAGTATCAGGACGACTTCCGCAGCATTCCACACGAAATCCTGCAACAGCACACCACACTGGGATACAACTTCCTCAGCGCCAGCGGCCTTTCCGAACGCACCGCCATGGTCGCGCTGCACCATCATGAGCGCAATGACGGTTCGGGCTATCCCTCGGGCCTGATCGGCGGCGATATTCCGGTGCTGTCGCGCATGGCCGCGATTTGCGATGCCTATGACGAACTGGCCAGCCGAAGTTCGGCCTGTGCTTCGGTCAATCCCGGCGAAATCGTGAAGCGCATGGCTGAAATGCAGGGGAAATTCGATCCCGTCGTGTTCGATGCCTTCGTCCAATGCGTCGGCATTTGCCCGATCGGCACTTTCGTCGAACTGCACAGCGGCAAGCTGGCCATGGTGGTCGATCAGCATGAAACCGACCACTCCCGGCCCAAGGTCCGCACCTTCTACTCCCTCATCACCGGTGAGCGGATCAGGTCCGACGAAATCGACCTCGCTGCCGAGCCGCACCCGGATGAAATCGTCGGCCTGGCCAACATGTCACGGTTCGAGCCGGAGGAAGTGCGCGAACTGCGCCACCGGATGCTGAATGCGGTGATGCGAGCTGCCTGACAAAGCTGGGCTTGAGATGCGCGACAAGGGCCTTATGCAGGGCGCAACAGGAGAGAACCCATGCGCGCGACCCAGGCATTTATCGAACAGACCGGCGGCCCCGAAGTCATCCAGTGGCACGAGGTCGACCTGCCCGCCCCCGGCCCCCGCGAAGTGCTGATCCGGCATGAAGCGGTCGGCCTGAACTTCATCGACACCTACCTGCGCACCGGGCTCTATCCGATGCGCCTGCCAGGCGGCCTGGGCTTTGAAGCCGCTGGCGTTATCGAAGCCGTGGGCAGCGAAGTGACCCGGTTCAAGCCGGGCCAGCGCGCCGCCAGCTTTGGTGGCACCCCCGGTGCCTATGCAACCGCCCGGATTGCCAAGGAAGCGGAACTGTTTCCACTGCCGGAAGGGATCGACAGCCAAATCGCCGCCGCCGTCTTCCTGAAGGGCGCAACCACCGAAGCCCTTGCGGAACGTGTCGCGCCAGTGGCGGAAGGTGGCTGGGCGCTGGTTCCGGCAGCGGCTGGCGGGGTTGGCCTGCTGCTGGTGCAATGGCTGAAGGCGCGCGGCGTGCGCGTGATCGGCACGGTTGGCGCGGCGGAAAAGATCGCCCTCGCGCAAGAGGCTGGCGCAGAACAGGTGTTCCTGTCCGACGATCCCGATCTGGTTGCCAAGGTCCGCGAAGCGACAGGCGGTGCCGGGGTGCGCGTATCCTATGACGGGGTCGGCGCTTCTACATGGCAGACCTCGCTCGATTCGATGGCCCCGCGCGGCACGATTGTCTCGTTCGGCAATGCCAGCGGCCCGGTTACGGGGGTTGCCCTGCGCGATCTCGCCACGCGGGGCTCGCTGTTCGTCACGCGCCCGGGCGTTTACGACTATTACCGCGATCCCGCTGAGGCCATGGCCGGGGCGGCGAAGCTGTGGGACATGGTCGCTTCGGGCAAGCTCAAGATCACGATCGGGCAGACCTATCCGCTGCTGGAAGCCGCCCAGGCCCACCGCGATCTGGAAGCGCGCAAGACCACGGGTTCGACACTGCTTCTGCCTTGATCGCCGAATGGCGCTGCCGGCTGAATAAAACCGAGCCTCTTTCGCCATCCCCGCGCAAGCGGGGATCGCACGCCGCACCGGTATTGCTGGAATGCCAGCGGCCCCCGGTCGCGCTGGGGACGACGTTGTTGCATTGATCGGAGCGGAAAAATCAATCCGCCGTGGCGAACCAGATGACGTGGCGCGGGCCTTTGCCCTTGCCGTTGGCATCGACACGGGCGCGCACTTCGACTTCCTCGACCGCAAAGCCAACCTCGCCCAGACGGCGGGTGAACTTGGGATCGGGTGCGGCTGACCAGATCGCCAGCACGCCGCCGGGACGCAGCGCCTTGCGTGCGGCATGCAGGCCAGCCTTGGAATAGAGCCGGTTGTTCTCGGCGCGGACCAGCCCGTCCGGACCATTGTCCACGTCCAGCAGGATCGCGTCGAGCGGTTCGGGGGCCAGCAGGATTGCTTCGGCTACATCGCCCATGCGCAGGGTGACGCGGGGATCATCGAGGCAGCCCTCGGCCACTTCGGCCATCGGACCGCGCGCCCATGCGATGATCTCGTCCATCAGCTCGGCCACGGTGATCCGGGCATCCGGTCCCACCAAGGCCAGTGCGGCACGCAGGGTAAAGCCCATGCCATAGCCGCCGATCAGCAGGTGCGGCGCGCGGACATTACCCAGCCGCTCGATCGTCAGCCGCGCCAGCGCCTCTTCCGAACCGCGCATCCGCGTGCTCATCAGCTCGTTATGGCCCATCACGATCATGAAATCGCGGCCGTGGGAGAAGAGCCGCAGCTCTTCCCCACCCGGAACCTGAGCGGTCCCCAGAAGCTGGCGCTGAATCATGTCAGGCCGCACGCTGGGCGCGATCCACCGCTTCCTGGTTGAGCATGTCGGCCAGCAGGAACGCCAGTTCGATCGACTGGGCCGCATTGAGACGCGGGTCGCAGTGCGTGTGATAGCGATCGGCCAACGCGGAATCCGAAATGGCCACGGCGCCACCGACGCATTCGGTCACGTCTTGACCGGTCATCTCGATATGAATGCCGCCAGCATGGGTGCCCTCGGCGCGGTGAACGGCAAAGAAGCCGCGCACTTCATTCAGGATGCGGTCGAACGGACGGGTCTTGTAACCGCTGTCCGCCTTGATGACATTGCCGTGCATCGGATCGCACGACCAGACCACCGGGTGGCCTTCACGCTTCACCGCGCGGACCAGCGGAGCAAGGCCAGCTTCGACCTTGTCATCGCCAAAGCGGCTGATCAGCGTGATCCGGCCCGCTTCGCGTGCGGGGTTGAGCAGGTCAAGCTGACGGATCAGTTCATCCGGCGACAGGCTCGGCCCGCACTTGAACCCGATCGGGTTGCCAACGCCGCGCAGGAATTCGACATGGGCCGAACCTTCAAAGCGGGTGCGGTCACCGATCCACAGCATGTGAGCGCTGGTGTCGTACCAGTCACCGGTCAGCGAATCCTGCCGGGTCATCGCCTGCTCATAGGGCAGGTGCAGTGCTTCATGGCTGGTGTAGAAGCTGGTGCCCTTCAGCTGCGGTACGGTCGACGGATCGATCCCGCAGGCTTCCATGAAGTCCAGCGCTTCGCCAATCCGGGTCGAGATTTCCTCGAACTTGGTCGCCCACGGGCTGCGGCCCATGAAATCCAGCGTCCACTGGTGAACCTGGCGCAGGTTGGCATAGCCGCCGGTCGAAAAGGCGCGCAGCAGGTTCAGCGTCGCGGCGCTTTGCGAATAGGCTTGCAGCAGGCGCTGCGGATCGGGATTGCGTGCTTCAAGCGTGAAGTCGATCCCGTTGATGTTGTCACCCAGGTAGCTGGGCAGCTCAACATCGCCCTGCACTTCCACTGGCGAACTGCGCGGCTTGGCGAACTGGCCAGCCATGCGGCCCACCTTCACCACCGGCTGCTTCGACGCGAAGGTCAGCACCACGGCCATCTGCAGCAGCACGCGGAACGTGTCGCGGATGTTGTTCGGGTGGAATTCGGCAAAGCTTTCAGCGCAGTCACCGCCCTGAAGCAGGAAACCCTTGCCAGCGGCCACCATGGCCAGATCGGCCTTCAGCGCGCGGGCTTCACCGGCAAAAACCAGCGGCGGAAAGGTCGAAAGCGTGCCCGTGACCTTGTCCAGCGCCGCAGCATCGGGATAGCTCGGCAGATGCCGTGCTTCCTTGGCCGTCCAGCTTTCGGGGGTCCAGTTACTCGCCACTTTCCATGCTCCACTTCATCACAAAGCGCGCCCCATAGACCTAGCGCGGGGCAAATGCAAAACATGCAAACTCGATCAACGTGATCGCGTAATAATATTTCAGCCGCAAGACCCTCTCACCGCCCGGTGGCAGCGGCTCCAGCTGCCGGTGCTGCGTTCGAACCGACCAGAGCCTGCCCCTGCGGAATGATCGCCACCCGCCATGACTTGCCGGGCGCAAGATACTTGGCCGCCAGAGCCTGCATCGCTTGCGGAGTCGTCTCGGTATAGTCGCCCAGTACGCTGCGGACCTTGCCATAACGGCCGGGATCACTGGTCGCCCCTTCGATCAGGTACATGAAGAAGGCGCTGGAAGACGAGGCCCGCGTCAGTGACTGCTTGAGTGGTTCCGTGACCCGCGCCAGTTCCTCGGCACTGACCGGATTGGCGGCAAGATCGGTCGCGATCTCTTCCGCCGTGGCAAAGAATACCGGCACCGACCTGGGCTGCAGGCTGGCCATGGCAAATACATTGCCGCCCTCCTTCAGATCGACCGGCCAGGAATTGACCACCTGCGGCGCATAGGCCTCGCCCAGCTTTTCACGTAGCTTGTCCAGCAGGCGATTCTGGAACAGCTGGGTCAGGATCTCCAGCTGGCGACTTTCACGAATCTGCTCGGTTCCGCCGCCGGTTGGCCAGCCGATGATCCCGGCGGCCTGATTGTCCTGCCCGCGATGATAAAGCAGGACCGGCTGCGCCGAAGGCGGCAGGTTGCGCGCGTCGATGCCCGCCGTTCCGGCTGGCAGACCGCCCCGGCTGGGCAAGGCGCCAAAGGTGCGGTTCAGCGCGGCAATGGCCTTGGCCTTGTCGAAATCCCCAAACAGCTGGACCTCGATCGGGCCTTGCTTGAGAATCGGTTCCCACACCTGCCGGAAACCTTCGACCGAGGTCGCTTCGATATCCGCGGGGGTCGGGGTGCGGAATACCGGATCGCCGCCGCGTTCCAGCAGCTTCAGGTCGCGCTCCAGCACGCCCTGCGGGCTGGCGGCATAGCTTTCGTAATTGATCCTCGCCGCCGCCTGGGCGCGCAGCACCGGGTTCCTGTCCCAGCGCGGCATGGCGAATTTGGCCGCGAACAGGTGGAGCTGGTCCTCAAGATCCGCCGCGCGGGTATCCGCCTTGAACGCGAAGGTCGCATCCTCGATCTCGAAATCGAAGGCGATCTTGCGCCCGGTCGAGGCCCGATCCATCGCTTCACGGTCAAACGAACCGACGCCGGAATCGACCAACGCCATTTCCCCCAGGGTGGCATAGGGCGCAGTCTTTTCATTGAAGGCGCGATAGCCTGCGCCAAAGCGCACTTTCAGCGTCACCCGGCCCGGTTCATCCTCGGTCGGCCACAGGATGACCTTGACCCCGTTGGCATAGTCGATCTGCTGGATATCCAGCAGGCCGGTGGCCTGTTCCGCCAGCGGCTGGGCCGGTTGGCCGACCGCCGGAAGGTCGGAATACTTGATCGAATTGGCGGTAAGGCGGGCATTGCTGCTGGCCGTGGCCGGTGCGGCCAGCGCGGTGCGCAGGGCGGCGGGCGTCGCCTCGCCAGCCTGCGGCGTAACATAGACCGCGCGGGTGACGCTACCAGCGAACATGGCGCGGGTCTTGGCCTGGATCGCGGCGGGCGTGAACAGCGGGATTGAACGGCGGAAGATGTCCTGCACCACTTCGGGCGAGGCAATTGTCTCGCGAATGTCCAGCGCGGCCACCATGTCGTCAGCCAGCTTGCCACCGGGCAGCAGGCGGCGCTGCTCGACGCTGCTTTCAAAGGCGACCGAGAATTCCTGCACTTCGCGGTCGATCTCTTCCTGGCTGGGCGGCTTGGCCATGGCATCGGCGATCACGCCGCGCGTATCGCGCAGAGCCGACGCCCAGTCCGGCCCAAGCGGGGTGATGCTGACGAAGGTCGCATTGGCCGAGCGCGCGACCTTGTCCTTGTTGACCTGCGCAACAAGGAAGCTGCCCCCGGCCCGCGCCTTGGCCTCCAGCCGGCGGTTGATGATCGCCTGGACAACAGATTCGACCATGATGCCCTGGTTATAGACCACCGTATCGCGGACCGGCCGCCACGGGCGCAGCACCGCATAAGTAATGGAACGCGGCATTTCCGGTTCGACGAAGACGCGCACCTCGCCAATTGGCGCGGCGCCCTTTGCGCCCTTGGGCGGCAGCGGATCACCAAAGGCCGGTTCCGGCACACGCGGGCCAACGCCTTGCCAGTCGGAAAACCACTTCTTGATCGAGGCTGCCATTGCCTCGGTAGGAATATCGCCAGAGACGATCACCACGGCATTTTCCGGGCGATACCAGCGCTGGTGAAAGGCACTGACACTGCCGGAATTGGCAGCGCTCAGCGTTGCTTCGGTCCCGATCACCGGGCGCACGGCCAGCTTCTGCCCGGCAAACAGGGTTTGCTGGATCTGCTCGAAAACGCGCGTCGCGGTGCCGCCGCGCTCACGCATTTCGGCCAGGACGATCGGCACGTCGGTGCGGACGTTCTTTTCGTTCAGGACCGGGGCAATCATCATGCCCGACAGCAGCTTCATCGATTCATCGACCGAAGCCTCCGTCGCATTGGGCAGGTCCAGCTTGTAGGTCGTCGCGACTGGCGAAGTTTCCGCATTGGTATCGCTGCCGAAGGTTGCGCCCATGCGCTGCCAGGTGGGGATCGCCTCGCCCTCGCCCAGATAGCGCGACTGGCGAAACACCATATGCTCCAGCAGGTGCGAGAAGCCGCGTTCGTGATCCCGCTCGTACAGTGAGCCGACATCCATGCGGATGCGGATTGAAACCTGCCCCGGCGGCACGCCGTTCTTGCGCACTACATAGCGCACCCCATTGGGCAGTTCGCCAAATTGCCATTCCTTGTCGTGCGGAATATCGCTGCAGCGATAGAGCCAGGGCGCGGATGGATCACACTTTGGCACCGCCTGCGCCGCAACGCGCTTTGCCGCTGCGGGCCGTTTGCCCTTCGCAGGTGCCGCCTCTAGCGCCGGAGTTGCCACCATGGCCAGCGCAGGAACAATCAGGGCGAAATTGCGCAGGGCGCGGCGGGTCTTGGACATATGCAAAGAGCTATAAGCGGCGCTTTGATGAAGGACCAGTGAATATCAGGCGCAGATCCGGCAGCAATCGACGGCACACTGACCGGAAAGTTGCACATTGCTGATCGGAAATGCCCGCCATCGGGCACTTGACCACGCCCCCTTGCAGCCTACATGCCAAGGCATGTTCATCGAAACCGAAACTACGCCGAATCCGGCCACGCTCAAGTTCCTGCCCGGTCAGGAAGTGATGTATGCCGGGACCCGCGATTTCCGCGACGACGAAGACGCCGCCGCCAGCCCGCTTGCCTCGGCCCTGTTCGATCTGGGTGACGTGACCGGCGTGCTGTTCGGGCGTGACTTTGTATCGGTAACGGCAGGCCCGGGGGTCGACTGGTCGGCGCTGAAACCGCAGGTCGTCTCCATCCTGCTTGACCACTTCATCACCGGCGCGCCGCTGTTCCATGCCCCCAGCGCTTCGGGCATCGTGGTTCCGGCTGAGGTAGAAGATTTTGGCGACGATCCCGCCGATGCCGATATTGTCGCCCAGATCAAGCAACTGATCGAAACCCGCGTGCGCCCCGCTGTGGCCAATGACGGCGGCGACATCGTCTATCGCGGCTTCCGCGAAGGCGTGGTCTATCTGGCCATGCAGGGCGCCTGCTCTGGCTGCCCCAGCTCTACCGCGACGCTGAAGAACGGGATCGAGACGCTGCTCAAGCACTATGTCCCGGAAGTGAAAGAGGTTCGCGCCGCCTGACGGCTGACCGCCTCGTTCCGGACCACTTCAGATATACCACAGTTCCACAGAGGAAATTCTCATGTCTCAGCCGCTGCCCGATGCTTCGCTTGACCAGTTGTTCCGCACTGCCCGCACCTATAACGGCTATCTCGACAAGCCGGTTGCGACCGAGCAGCTTCACGCGATCTGGGACCTGTTGAAGATGGGGCCGACCAGCGCGAACCAGCTTCCCGCCCGCCTGATCTGGTGCACCACTGACGAAGCCAAGCAAAAGCTGGCCGGCTGCACGATGCCCGCCAATGGCGAGAAGATCCTGAAAGCTCCGGTCAGCGTTATCATCGCGATGGACATGGAATTCCACGAGCAGCTGCCGTGGCTGTTCCCGCACACCGATGCCCGCGCCTGGTTCGTCGGCAACGATGCGCTGCGTGAACGTTCGGCCTTCCTCAACACCTCGCTGCAGGCCGCCTACTTCATCATGGCCGCCCGCGCTGTCGGTCTGGACACCGGTCCGATGACCGGTTTTTCGACCGATGCAGTCGATGCCGCCTTCCTCGCCGACAAGCCGAACTACAAGTCGGTCATGATTTCGACCCTTGGCTACGGCGATCCGGCCAGCATCTTTGATCGCAGCCCGCGTCCGGATTTCGATACTTTCAATTCCATGGCCTAAGCGGTTAAAACCGCCAGATGAAGACCCTGGTAATCGATAGCGCGACAGAGGCCTGCTCGGTCGCGCTATTTAACGGCAACCGGCTGCTGGCCGGTGACTGGCGCATGCTTGGCCGCGGCCACGCCGAACAACTGGTGCCGATGATCGAGGCTCTGCCCGGCAAGGGTCAGGCAGGTCGCATCGCCGTGGCGCTTGGTCCGGGCAGCTTTACCGGCGTGCGCGTTGGCCTTGCGGCGGCACGGGCCCTGGCCTTTGCCTGGAATGCCGAACTGGTTGGCTACCCGACCATGGGCCTGATTGCAGCAATGGCCCTTGCCGAGCGGCCCCAAGGCTCCGCGACAGTCTGCACGACCGGGGGACATGGGGAGTGGTTCGTGCAGGAATTCGATGCCAGCGCCGTACCGACAAGCAGCCTCGCCTCGTTAACCCCGGCCGCAGCAATAGTCGCTGCACAGGCAGAACTGGTTGCGGGCAGTCAGTCCCCGGCCCTGGTCAGCCAGCGGGGCCATGGCGAGGCGCTGGAAATCTGGCCCGACGCACGCGCTTTCCATCTGCTGCCACCGGCCCAGATCACGCCGGAAACCGCCCCTCTCTATGGCCGCGCCCCCGATGCGCGGCTGCCGGGTGCCGCATGATGCCGCCCCCTGACGATGTCGATCGGATCATGTCTGTGATGCAGGCCGCATTCGCGCCTGAATACGGCGAAGCCTGGAACCGCCGCCAAGTTGAAGACGCCTTGTTGATTGGCAATTGTCATTATTACTTGGTTGCAGCCAGCGGGCATGAACCTGCGGATCAAGAGCCTGCGGCAGGCTTTTTCCTTTCTCGTCAAGGATTTGAAGAAGAAGAATTGCTGTTGATCGCAGTTTCGCCAGATCATCGGCGCCAAGGCCTGGCCAATAAACTTTTGAATCAAATTAAAAAAGATGCAGCTACGCGCGGAGCGAAGCGCGTTTTGCTTGAAATGCGCCGAGGAAATCCAGCAGAGGCGCTCTATCGCGCCCATGGCTTCCAGCCGATCGGTGAGCGTATTAAATATTATCGTACGTTAACTGGTGAACGACTGGACGCAATAACATTTTGCGCGGAAATTGCTTAAAAACCAGTTTCGATAGACTTCATCCCGTTTCGGATACGAAAGCATCACAAGACCTAATCTTAAAAACTTGTTTCGTTAACCAGTTTGCTCTATGGCCCTTCCACAACATTAAATACGGGAAGCCGGAACCCGAAAATTTCCGGGGTCGCACGAATACGGAAGGAATAGGCCATGGATGCAACCCAGGCTGACATCAATGAAATGCTCATCACTCTCACTTCGGATATTGTTGCCGCGCATGTCAGCAACAACAATGTCGAAGTAGAAGAAGTACCGGCGCTGATCAGCAAGGTCTATGGCGCCCTGGCCGACCTTGGCCAGCCTGTCGTTGTCGAAGAAAAGCTTCCCGAACCCGCCGTTTCGGTGCGCGCTTCGGTAAAGCCGGACTACATTGTCTGCCTTGAAGACGGCAAGAAGCTCAAGATGCTCAAGCGTCACCTGATGACACACTATCAGATGACACCGGAAGAATATCGCGCGCGCTGGAATCTGCCCGCCGACTATCCGATGGTTGCACCTAACTACGCCGAAAAGCGTCGCGATCTTGCAAAGCAGATCGGTCTGGGCCGCAAACCCGGCCAAAAGCGCGGTCGCAAGCCCAAGGCTGACTAACCGCATTACCTGCAGTTGAAGAATCGCCCTGCCGGTCTATGATCGGCGGGCGTTTTCTATTTCTGGACTAATAATTCGTGCATCAAGCCATCGACATCGAAGCCCTTTGCGCCGAGCGCGGCCTGCGAATTACTGAACAGCGCCGGGTGATTGCCAAGGTTCTGTCTGAATCCACCGACCACCCCGACGTGGAAGCCCTGCACGAACGCGCCTCTGCCATCGACCCCAAGATCTCGATTGCCACGGTCTATCGCACGGTCCGCCTGTTCGAAGAGGCGGGCATTCTCGACAAGCATGACTTTGGCGATGGCCGCTCACGCTATGAAGCCGCGCCCGAAGCGCACCATGACCATCTGATCGATGTCGAAACCGGCAAGGTGATCGAATTCGTCGATCCCGAGTTGGAAGCCTTGCAGCGCCAGATCGCCGAGAAGCTGGGCTTCCGGCTCGTCGACCACCGCATGGAGCTTTACGGGGTACGGCTGGACCGCGAAGGCTGATGGCAATCGCCCTTGCCCGCCAGCGGAGCATTTCCGCGCTTGGCTGGCTGCGGATCGTTCTGCGCGTTTTGGCCATGCTGCTTTTGCTGCTGGCCTGTCTTCCGCCTTACTACCTGTTCCGCCTGCTGCGGCTCCACAACCCATGGCCGCGCATTTTCCTGAGCGGAGTGACCAGGATCATAGGCGTTGCCTTGACCTATCGCGGCGAGAAGGTTCGGCGCGGTGCCTTCCTGCTGGCCAATCATGTCAGCTGGATCGACATTCCGGCACTGGCCGGGGCAACAGGCACAGCCTTTATCGCCCACGATGGTCTTGCCGCCATGTCCTTGCTCAAAACGCTGTGCGAGATGAACGACACGGTGTTCATCGCCCGGCATGATCGCAGATCCCTTGCCAAACAGATCGCAGACATCCGCACCGCCCTGTCCGATACCGGCGCGCTGACGATCTTCCCGGAAGGGACAACCAGCGATGGCACCGGACTGCTGCCGTTCAAAAGCTCGCTCCTTTCCGCCATCGAGCCGATTCCGGAAGGGATCGCGGTGCAGCCGGTCCTGCTTGACTATGGCCCGGAAGCGGCAAAGATCGCCTGGGTCGGCGATGAGCATGGGCTGGACAACTTCCTGCGCATTCTGGCGCGCAGTCGCCGGGTTAACCTTACCCTGCACTTCCTTGAGCCGCTGAGCGGAGAGGCGCTGGCCAGCCGCAAGACGATTGCCGCCACTGCGCGTGATGAACTGCTGACCGCGCTGGGGCGATAGCGCTTCAAATTTGTGCCGAATTGGCTTATCGGCCCCTCCCCATGCGCCCGACCCCGCCCCCCCGGGCCGGG